>NZ_JAHBDP010000017.1:0-9642 GCF_019956495.1 Pseudomonas sp. BF-B-26
ATGGCTCAGACATTGATGTCGGGCAGGACCTGAAGGTCAATGCTGGACGGGATATCACCGCTATCGCCAGCCAGATCGACGCCAAACGCGATGTGAGCATGAGCGCTGTCGGCGACTTGACCCTGGCTTCGGCGGCGGATGAGCAGCACTCGTATGGCAAGAGTAAGAAGGTGACGAGTCAGGAGGACCATGTCAGCCAAGTGTCCAGCACAGTCAATGCGGGCGGCAGCATTACCCTGAATGCAGGCAAGGATTTGACGCTGATCTCAAGCAAGATCACCGCTGGGGATGAGGCCTACTTGGTGGCGGGTGACAAGCTCGAGCTGCTGGCGGCGCAAGACAGCGACTACTCGTTGTATGACATGAAGAAGAAGGGCTCCTTCGGCGCGAAGAAAACCCAGCGCGACGAAGTGACCGATGTGAAATACATCGGCAGCGAGATCAAGTCGAGTGGCAACCTGACACTGGTCAGTGGCGGCGATCAACTGTACCAAGGGGCCAAGCTTGAGAGTGGCAAGGACATTACCCTCGACAGCGGCGGCAGCATCACCTTTGAAGCGGTGAAGGACTCTCATCAGGAGAGCCACGACAAGAGCAGCAATAGCTGGGCGTGGACCAGCATGGAAAACAAAGGTCAGGTTGACGAAACGCTGCGGCAGAGCCAGCTTACGGCTAAAGGCCAGACGCTCATCAACGCAGTTGATGGATTACACATCGATGTCAAAGCCATCAACCAACAAAGCGTGAGCCAGGCGATCGATGCCATGGTGCAAGCTGACCCGAGCATGGCTTGGCTAAAGAAAGCTGAAGCACGGGGCGACGTGGACTGGCGCCAAGTGAAAGAGCTGCATGACAGCTGGGATGAAAGTCATTCTGGGCTGGGCGGCCCGGCAATGCTCATCATCATTATCATCGTCACCTACTTCACCGCCGGTGCAGCCTCCGGTGCTCTGGGGTCCGCTGCGGGCGCAACCGCCGGCTCTACGTCGGCCATGTCGGCAGGTCTTGCAGCGACAGCCACCGAAGGTGCGGTGGCCGCAGGTTGGGCGAACGCGGCCCTTACCGCCGTGATCACCTCGGCAGCCAGTACGGCGGCCGTCAGTACGATCAACAATAAGGGCAACATTGGCGCTGCGCTGAAAGAAACCTTCAGCATCGACAATCTGAAAAACTACATCGTGGCCGGAGGCACCGCCGGTCTTACCGCTGGTTTCTTCAATGACTGGACCAGCACCTCTACCGCCCCAGGCACTGCGTTGACCGATTCCACCAATGGGGTTTTGGCTAACACGGGCAAAGTTGCCGTTTCCAACTCCGGCGGGTTGAGCAGCCTGGAAGGTATCGCCCAGTTCACGGCAAACCAGGCTCTGCAAAACAGCACCTCTGCAGTGCTCAATAAAGCACTGGGTCGCGACGGCAGCCTTGGTGATGCCTTGCAAAGCAGTCTGGTGAATGCGTTTGCTGCCTATGGTTTCAACCTGGTGGGTGATATCGGCCTACAGAACGACCTACCGAACGGAGGCCTCGCCAAAATCGGCCTGCACGCGGTGATGGGGGGCTTGGCCTCGCTCGCTGCGGGCGGTGATTTTAAAACGGGTGCCTTGGCGGCAGGGGTTAACGAAGCCCTGGTCGACAGTTTGGCCTCGGTGTATGCCGGGATGCCGAAAGCGGATAGGGATCGACTGTTGGCCATGAACTCGCAACTGATAGGAGTGCTGGCGACTGCTGTTCAAGACCCTGATGCGGATTCCGGCAAGTTGCAACTCGGGTCTTGGGTCGCGCAGAATGGGACGCTGTACAACCGTCAGCTTCATGCCGACGAGCAAGATTGGATCAAGGGGCATGCCAAAGAGTTTGCCGAGAAAAATGGCATCAGTGAAGACGAAGCCATGAAACGCTTGAGCCAGCAAGCGCTCAAGGATGTTGACTTCCTGTGGCGATCCATCCTGACTGATGGCGACGATAGTGCAGCGCAAACCTTCTTGAGCAATTCCGGGCAGACATTCACCAATGACCTCGGCGGACAACAAGCGCTGTTCACCGCAAAAGGGCAACAGCTTTTCCGGCCAGAAATGTTTGCGGATACAGCTGATCCGAAGTTCTATCAGCAGTTCGTTCAAAGCGGCGTAAACCGTGACCTGAGCGCAGGTTTGCTCAAAGAACTGAAGGATTCTGGCGTTGAGATAAAAAATGGTGCTGTAGATCTCGCAAAGCTGGCCACCGAGCACCCCGATGTTGTACTGAATGGGTTGTGGGAGGGCGCCAAGGCGCTGCCCCAAAGCGTGGTGGACGGATTTGTAGAGAGTGGTCACGCGATTGGAGAAGGAACCGCCGTTAGCCTCAGTGACGACCTTACCAACAAGCTGAACACCATCTACGGGCAGGATGTACATACCGCTCAAACCACGTTGTTGGCCATTCGAACGCTCCTCGCCGTCTCTGGCGCGGGGAGCGCAGCGAAAGTTGGGGGCAAGCTTTCGGAAAAGGCCGCCGAGGCTATCGGTAAAAAACTGGATGAGGTGATAGACCGCCTGGCGGAGCAGGCCTTCATAAAAAGTGGAGGCATTGTTGATAGTAAAGGCAACGCGCTGATCGATCTGAAATACCTCAGCAATGATCAGAAACGAGTCATCGGTGAGGTGTTCGGTGAAGCGACGGTGCGGCAAATAGTGCCTGAAGGAGAAAAACTGGCGAGAATGCAGGGGGCGGGCGAGACGGGCATTGACGACTTGTTTCGAGTCAATCGTCCGGATGTAGATTATGTGGTTATCGAATACAAGTTTGTCGGGGACCCCAAAAAAGGTGGCAACACGAGCCTGATAAACACGAACGATGGTAAGCAGGCGAGTGAAAGCTGGACGCTGGGGGCCGGGCGGTTGGAAAAGGCAGTGGGTGTTGATTCAGCTCGTGATATCGCTATCGCCGTCAAGACAGGCCGTACTGAGACATGGGTTGTGCGGACGGGGGTGGATGGGGCAACCGAGATCCAGGTGCTCGATTCTTTAGGCAAACCAAAGCCCATTGATACGTCCCAAATATTAGCTTCAAAAACAAATCTTTCAGGAGCACAGCCATGATCCGAGACTCGATGGCGAACATAAACTACTGGCGTGAGCGAGTGGCTAAAGATTTTGCCTGGATAGAAAAAGCAGAAAAACTTCTATCTGAGCCATCACAGAATCCGGTGTACGACCCTCAATTCTCATTTGATCTTTCAAGGGATATTTTGCGTCTTATTCTCCGGCGCTATTCCCAAGGCGATTCTGTTTCTGAGATTGGTCAGTTGTTCCCCCAACTTCTCGATACCTGGGAATTGTCGAATGACCTGGCAGACGGAGTGTGTGCCGAACATAATCTGAAAACCTGTCGCGACTGGGTCTTCGATCTATCCGACCTCAACCACTATATCTGGTGTTTATGGCTTGTTGGGCTGGCGCTTGTCTTGCACATTCCTGACGATCAGTGGAACCGACTGCTGGCCCTCGTTGGTGGAGAAGGCAACGACATCTTGCTGGATCGAATAGTCGCCAGCCGCCAGCCATCACGCGTCATTGGAGATGTCCTCCTGCATGACAAACCTTATGCCCGATTGCTCAAGACCATCGATGCCCCCAAGGAACAACAGGCGATACTGCTGAAAGAGTTTGTCAATTGTTGGTACACGGAACTTAACCGGGGCGGCAAGCAACAGCCATGGTGGTACCAGTACGGCGATCCTGAAAAGCATCCGCTGGAAAAGGGCAGCTACTTTGGACGTTGGTGCATCGAAGCTGTAGCAGCAGTTGAAGCTTTTGGATTAGATGACAGCCAATGTTTGGGGCATCCACATTATCCAGGCGACTTGCTGCGCCCAAACGGCCCGAGCACACATACACCGCAGCTAGAAAAAAAGGCGCGGAGTTGGTTTGGATTTTTTGGGATTTAGCGTAGGAAAGGGGACAGATTCTGAGGAAATACCACAAATCTATCCCAACGCCTGCGCCTATTGACGTAGCTTTAGTTGAATGCGCAATGTGAAACGGGCGACCTACAGGTCGCCCATTTTCATTCACTCCGCAGTCTGAGCCCGCAACCGTCTGCCAATCACATCCATCAAATCACAACCATCGCGCAACGGTATGGCGAGCAATTTTGAGAAGTCGGACAGCACGACTGTGTCGCAGCCGATTTCTGCGCGAAAGGCGATGTTCTCCAGCACCTGAGTGACCGTGCGAATGCGGTAATCCGCCATCGCTTGCAGGACGTCGAGTGGCGCTTGGGTATCAATAAGCAGAGAAGCCGGGATCAAGTCGATTCCGGTGAGGGGCATGTATCTAGCCATAGGTGAAACCTCGTTTAGTTTGCTGAGACTGCCAGCAGATCGTCGCCAAACGAAATGGGGTGGCAGCTGTACGCAGGTTGGCGAACCGGAAACGAGTAACCGGCAGACCCGAAGGTCTCCCGCGCACAACTGCCATAAAAAACAGTTCTGCGGATGCGGAGGCGCCTGCAAATAAGCAGATAGCTCTCGCACTCGTTAGTCAGGTCGCCAAACCCGGTCGCCATGTGGACGACGGGCGGACTATAAGCTTCATAGTTCCAGCGGTCCGAGGCGCCTAGTTCCGAGGTGGGTGTAGGAAATTTGTTTATCCCTCACTGCCACATACATCTTCAACTCATGCCACGAATGGCCTCTTCGAAAGGCGAGTGACCTGCTGAACCAGAGCAGCACCATCGCCTCCGGCGGCAATCTGAGTGCCTTGCTGGTCAACCTGACCAATAGCGGCATCGAAACCGGCGAAACCGAGACCACCCGGGTATTTCGCTCCGAACGAACCCGCAACGCAGGCGGGTTGTACAACGCGGCCGGTAATTTTACCGACCAGTACTGGTTCGAAAGCGCGGGCTACACCCCCAATGATCTGGGCGGTCTTGAGGCCGGAATGGCCAACTTTATCGGCATGACCGAAGCTGAACTGCCTCAGTTCGGCACGACCACAAAAATTTCCTCCGGCGACCAAAGTTACGCCGCCGTGATCCAGGCCGCCGGTGCGGTCAACATCAACGCCCAGAACAACATCGACAACAGCGTCGTGCGCGCTGGCTACACCTACGTAGGCAGTGGTCCGCGCACCGGAACCGGTGCTTTGGGCAGCCAGTTCTCCACCCGCATCACCCTGAACCAACAACTACCGCCGGACCTGGCGCAACAGCAGGTCAACCCGGTCAGCCTGCCCACCGGCCAGAACGGCCTGTTCCGCTTGAGTCAGGAAGGCAGTGCAAACCCGACCGGTACCGGCCCGCAGAGCTGGAATGTTACCGGCGCCACCGTCACGGGAGGCGGCTCATCCTCCGGCGCCCCATTTACCATCAATCGCGTGCAGGGCCTGCCGAGCAATGCCGGCAAATCCCAGCCTCACAAGTACCTGATCGAAACCAATCCTGTACTCACCGACCTCAAGCAATTCATGAGTTCGGATTACCTGTTGTCGAACCTGGGTTACGACCCCGACCAAAGTGCCAAGCGCCTGGGCGATGGCCTTTATGAACAACGCCTGATCCAGCAAGCGGTAGTGTCTCGCACCGGCCAGCGTTTCATCGATGGCCAGACCAGCGACGAAGGCTTGTTCAGATACCTGATGAACAACGCCATCGCCAGCAAAACAGAACTCAACCTGTCGCTGGGCGTCAGCCTGACCTCCGAGCAAGTCGCGGCCTTGACCCACGACATTGTCTGGATGGAAAACGCCGAAGTGAACGGCGAGCAAGTGCTGGTGCCGGTGCTGTACCTGGCCAACGCCAACAATCGCCTGGCCGCCAACGGTGCCTTGATCCAGGGCAGCGACGTAACCCTGATCGCCGGCAAAGACCTGAACAACGCCGGCACCTTGCGCGCCTCCAACAACCTGTCGGCCACCGCCATCAACGACCTGGTCAACAGCGGCCTGGTGGAAGCCGGCAATCGCCTCGACCTGCAGGCAGGCAACAACATAGTCAACAAAGCCGGCGGCATCATCGCCGGCCGTGACGTCACGCTCACCGCCACCCGAGGCGATGTGATCAACGAGCGCACCGTCACCACCCACGAAAGCAGCAGCGGCTATCGCAACGAACGCACTGACTTCGTCGACAACGCCGCCCGCATCGAAGCCGGCAACTCGCTCACCCTCAACGCCGGACGCGATATCAACAACGTTGGCGGCGTGCTGAAAAGCGGGGCTGACACCACGATCACTGCTGGTCGCGACGTCAACCTCACTTCAGCCGAACAGATCGTCAGCGGCGAGCAAGGTCTGCATCGGGATCAGACCATTACCCAATATGGCTCAGACATTGATGTCGGGCAGGACCTGAAGGTCAATGCCGGACGGGATATCACCGCTATCGCCAGCCAGATCGACGCCAAACGCGATGTGAGCATGAGCGCTGTCGGCGACTTGACCCTGGCCTCGGCGGCGGATGAGCAGCACTCGTATGGCAAGAGTAAGAAGGTGACGAGTCAGGAGGACCATGTCAGCCAAGTGTCCAGCACAGTCAATGCGGGCGGCAGCATTACCCTGAATGCAGGCAAGGATTTGACGCTGATCTCAAGCAAGATCACCGCCGGGGATGAGGCCTACCTGGTGGCGGGTGACAAACTCGAGCTGCTGGCGGCGCAAGACAGCGACTACTCGCTGTATGACATGAAGAAGAAGGGCTCCTTTGGCAGCGAGAAAACCCAGCACGATGAAGTCACCGACATCAAAAACATCGGCAGCCAGATCAAGGCCGGTGGCGACCTAAGTTTGGTCAGTGGGGGTGATCAGCATTACCAGAATGCCCACCTGGAAAGTGGCAAAGACATCACCCTCGATAGCGGTGGCAGCATCACCTTCGAAGCGGTGAAGGACTTTCATGATGAAAGCCATACCAAAAGCAGCAGTAATGCTGCTTGGTTCTCGGCTGAAGGTAAGGGCAGCACCGACGAAACGCTTCGTCAAACTCAGATGGTGGCTGGCGGCAGCATTGCGATCAAAGCAGTCGAGGGGCTGCACATTGATCTGAACCAGATCGATCAGCAGACCGTCAATCCATCGATGCGATGGTCAAGGCCGATCCGCAGTTGGCTTGGCTCAAAGACGCCGAAGCTCACGGAGACATCGATTGGCGGATGGTCAAGGAAATCCACGAGTCGTTTAAGTACGACAATTCGGGGCTTGGGCCAGCGGCACAGCTGATCATTGCTATTGTCGCCAGTATGTTCTTAGGGCCTCTGATGGGGGCAATAGCCAGTAATTTTGCAGTAGGTACGATCAACGGTGGCGGTGATCTGGGAGCAGGCTTCAAGGCCGCCACCAGTAGCGACGCACTCAAAGGCTATGCCACCCAATGGGCGACCGCTTATGCGTTGAGTTATATGGATACCGCCGTTGGTGGTTGGAAAGTAGACGGTGGGCAGATTCTCAATGGAAACGGGGTCAATAACCCAGGCTACTCATCGAGCCTCCTGAACTGGGACACCGCAGTGCAAAATGTACTGCGCAGCGGCTCGCATGCGCTGGTAGCGGGCGGGATTAACACCGCCATCAACGGCGGCAGCTTGAAGGATAACCTGGGCAACGCCTTCGTCTCTGAAGGGCTCGACTTCCTTGCCGCCTTCGGCAACAAACAAGTGGGCGATCTCGCAGACTACTTGGACATCGATCCAGGTACAGCAGGAAAGATTTTGATGCATGCGGTGCTGGGTGGCGCGCTGTCCGCAGCACAAGGAAGAGACTTTAAGACGGGGGCCCTGGCGGGCGCTGCGGCTGAAGGCCTGACGCAGCTCACAACGGACGCCTTGGGACGATATCTGGATGATCGATTTACTACCGATGATCAATTTAAAATCGGTACTGCGCAGATCATCGGTGTTTTGGCGGGCGCGTTGGGTGGTAGCGGGGATGCGGCGACTGCAAGTTGGGTCGCGGGCAATGCCGAGCGCTATAACCAGCAAGTGCATAGAGAGGCCGCCGCCCGTTTGGAGAAAGGCTTCTCCACCCTGCATGAACAAGGTCAGTTTGTAGATCTGAAGCCGCAGGACGTATTGGCTGACCTGCAAAAAATTGCGGATGGTGAGAAAGATCCCTCGAAGTTGAATCCAGGGACCGTTGAGTTTCTGAATCAATTCTCTCCGGCAGACCTGCGTGAAATATTCTTTGAGCCGACCCTGACGGAGCAAATCGTAGGGTTGGGAATCGATCTGTTTTTCCCAACGCCGACTGGTAAGGCGAAGGCGGCTGTTACAATATCGGAGGCCGTCAGCAAAGAAATTTTGGAGTCTTTGGAGAAGAAGTTCGGTGCAGCATTGGCCGAGGGGACTGCAAAAGGTGCAAAAGCTGCGGCAAATGGCAGTGGGCCAGCTAAGGGCTTCTTAGAAGTCAGTGATGCATATTCATCCTCCAAAGCTGTACAAGGGTTGAGTAATTCAAAACCTATTGACTTTATTTACGATCCAGCTAGTCAACGATTCATCATGGGGAGGAATCAATTTGGGCATGATGGGATATTGGATGCTGGAAAAATCCCTTCATCTGACGCTATCGTCGGCGGCGGGATCTGGAAGGAAAATGGAGTTCTTCGAACCTATGAATGGAGCGGACATTACGGGATGAACTGGACTCCCGAGCTTCGTGAGCAGTTCAAGTCCTTTATGAGCAGCCATGGCGTGGATGTTACCCATACTCCCGGGATATCTAGATGATGGATGAGCTGAAAAAAAAGCTATTGATGGAGCTCGGTAAGCTAGATGCTCCATGGATAAAAAAAATTGAGTACAACTCTGAAGGGGCTAATTTGAGTTGGCTTCCTGTCGCAAAGTTGTGTGGGGGGCGTTTTCTTTTGGGGCTTACTTCCAAGGGGCTTTGGGCTAGATCGACAGAGTCTGTTGTTCAAACAGTCAGCGACGAAACTGCGTGTGTATTTTTTCTGCCAGTATTAGAGGATCTACCAGAAGTGGTTCGTTGCAAGATGATCGATGGGCTTAAAAGTTATGGGCTTTCCGAGGGGTTCATAGACTTATTTCCATTTGAGCAAATTGTTTTGGCAGGCCTTAGAAGTCAGAGTGAGTACTGGTCTGGATTGGCATTGAAATGGGCTTTATTCGTCCAGAGATCTAATAGTTTGGAGGCGGAGTTGGAGGCGTTGAGTAAGGCTGGAGAGACTCAACAAATACGTCACTCGGCCAGAAAAATAGCTAAGCAGCTAAAAGCTTTGTGACATAGGTGCAAAAGACACCACTCGCTTCATCGATGGCATCAAGGTTGTTGATCAAAAAACTGGTCAGATTTTCCAAGGCACAGTTGATCTTGGCCCAACCTTGGATCGGATAAAGTCCGGTGGATCTTTCCCTCATCGAAACGACGGCTCTATATTCCAGAATCGCGCATCGGATCTGCCGCAGAAACCAGCCGGTTACTACACTGAATACGTCCATCCTACGCCCGGTATTGCAGGGCCAGGACCTCAGCGAATCGTCGTAGGGAAAGGCGGCGAAATGTATTACACAGCCGACCACAGTTAATCAGCAACTGCCGCCCAACCTGGCCCAACAGCAAGTCAATCCACTGACCTTGCCCGGCTTCGCTCTACCCACCGGGCAGAACGGCCTGTTCCGCCTGAGCGGCCAAGACAGCAGCACGCCAG
>NZ_JAHBDP010000018.1:0-9461 GCF_019956495.1 Pseudomonas sp. BF-B-26
GTGTGTCAGTCGACATTTGCTTCTACAGACTCACCGCTTTCGCGAGCAAGCCCGCTCCCACAATGGTTCTATGTTGTGGCGGACATCTTCATCTGTATAAGGAACACCGCCGTCATGAACGACGCCACGCACACGCAGATCCGCCCTTTTGCCGATACGTCGCCTTCTGCGATCGTCGCCGGCTTCATCGCGATGATGACCGGTTACACCAGCTCGCTGGTGCTGATGTTCCAGGCCGGGCAAGCGGCGGGTCTGACCAGCGCGCAGATTTCCTCGTGGATCTGGGCGATCTCGATTGGCATGGCGGTGTGTTCGATTGGCCTGTCTCTGCGTTACCGCACGCCGATCACCATCGCCTGGTCGACACCCGGCGCGGCGTTGCTGATCACCAGTCTGGGCGGCGTGACCTACGGCGAAGCCATCGGCGCCTACATTACCTGCGCGATTCTGGTGACCATTTGTGGTTTGACCGGCAGCTTCGAACGGCTGGTGAAAAAGATTCCGGCGTCATTGGCCGCTGCCCTGCTGGCGGGGATTCTGTTCAAGATCGGCAGCGAAATCTTCGTCGCCGCACAGCATCGCACTGCGCTGGTGTTGGGCATGTTCTTCACTTATCTGGTGGTCAAACGTCTGTCGCCGCGTTATGCCGTACTGGCCGCGCTGTTGATCGGGACGGCGCTGTCAGGGCTCATGGGCCTGCTGGACTTCAGCGGTTTTCATCTGGAAGTGGCGACGCCGGTCTGGACCACGCCGCACTTCTCCCTCGCCGCGACCATCAGCATCGGCATTCCGCTGTTTGTCGTGGCAATGACCTCACAGAACATGCCCGGCATCGCCGTGCTGCGCGCCGACGGTTACACCGTGCCGGCATCGCCGCTGATTACCACCACTGGCATCGCTTCGTTACTGCTGGCGCCGTTCGGTTCCCACGGGATCAACCTGGCGGCCATCAGCGCGGCGATTTGCACCGGGCCGCATGCCCATGAGGATCGCAACAAGCGCTACACGGCGGCCGTTTGGTGCGGGATCTTCTACGGGATTGCCGGGGTGTTCGGCGCGACACTGGCGGCGCTGTTTGCCGCATTACCGAAAGAATTGGTGCTGTCGATTGCGGCACTGGCGTTGTTCGGCTCGATCATCAATGGCTTGAGCATCGCCATGAATGAAGTGAAGGAACGTGAAGCGGCGCTGATTACCTTTATGGTCACGGCGTCGGGGCTGACGCTGTTTTCCATCGGTTCGGCATTCTGGGGAATTGTGGCGGGGGTTCTAACGATGGTGATTCTGAACTGGCGCAAGGCCCTGTAGGAGCGGGGGGACGCCCAGTCCTTGCCCGCGATGGCGATCTCAGGTGCGCTATCGCGGGCAAGCCTTGCTCCTACAACAGGCATAAAAAAACGGCGACCCTTGGGCCGCCGTTTTTTACAACATCAAACTACCGGATTGATCGGCTTTTCCGGGTACCAGACGTCGATCAGCGGGCTGACGGTTGCTTCAGTCAGTTCGCTGCGGCCTTTGAGCCAGGCTTCAACAGCGGCACGCTGCTCTTCGGACACCGAGCCACGCTTCTGCAGGCAAACCAGACCGAAGTCGTCGCCGCCAACATAGCCCAGACCGTTGGCTTCCATGGCTTCTTTCAGGAACGCGTCGAGGAAAGCATCAATGGCTTCATCAGCCAAATCTTCTTTGAAATCCAGGTTCAGTTCGAAACCCAGCTCTTGAAATTCATCGACGCACAGTTTTTTGCGCAGACGCTGGGAACGGTTAGTCGCCATTGGAACAATCCTCATAAGTAATAACGGGCGGCACTTTAGCAGTTTAAGGCGCCGAATGCCCGTCTCTCTGGGTTGCAAGCCCTACCGTCGGTAAAAAATAGCGGATTAGAAGGCCAGGGCACGGCACAAGCCACTACACCTTGGGGCATAATGCCGACACTTTCATGACCACTGAGGGAATTTATCTGTATGCCCTCGTCTTTTTCCCCCTCGGCTGTAGGGTTTTATTTCACATGATCAAATCTTTGCGTCCATTGTTACTGGCCGGTTTTCTGCTCCCACTGGCCTTCTCTGTTTCCGCCGCCTCGATCAACACCGCGCTGTCACCCAACGTTGAA
The DNA here is from genome assembly GCF_019956495.1 of Pseudomonas sp. BF-B-26. Classification (NCBI taxonomy): domain Bacteria; kingdom Pseudomonadati; phylum Pseudomonadota; class Gammaproteobacteria; order Pseudomonadales; family Pseudomonadaceae; genus Pseudomonas; species Pseudomonas sp. BF-B-26. The sequence continues at coordinate 2,114 of NZ_JAHBDP010000018.1, forward strand.
AAAGCCCTCAAGGCCAGCAAGATGCAGGACAACGCCCTGTCGCTGGTGATGATCCCGCTCAACGGCCCTGGCACCCCGACGATTTTCAATGCTGACGTTTCTGTCAATCCGGCCTCGACCATGAAACTGGTCACCACGTACGCGGCGCTGGAAATGCTCGGCCCGAACCACCAGTGGAAAACCGAGTTCTACACCGACGGCACGCTCAGCGGCGGCATCCTCAACGGTAACCTCTACCTCAAGGGTGGCGGTGATCCGAAGCTGAACATGGAAAAACTCTGGTTGCTGATGCGTGACCTGCGCGCCAACGGTGTGACGCAAATCACCGGCGATCTGGTGCTGGACCGCAATTTCTTCGTACAGCCGCAATTGCCGCAGTTCAACGACGACGGCAATGACGATAACAAGCCGTTCCTGGTCAAACCTGACGCGCTGATGGTCAACCTCAAGGCCCTGCGCTTTGTGGCGCGCAACGACAACGGCCGGGTGCTGGTGTCGGTGGAACCGCCGATTGCCACCATTCGCATCGAAAACCAGGTCAAAGCCGTCAACTCCAAGCAATGCACCGGTGGCGTGCGTTACAACCCGGTGACCCAGGCCGATGGCAGCGTGACCGTGACGGTCGGCGGCCAGTTGGGCGAAGGCTGCAGTTCCCAGACTTACCTGTCGCTGCTCGACCACGCGACCTACACCGCAGGCGCCGTGCGAGCGATCTGGAAGGAACTGGGCGGCAGCATTCAGGGCGTGGACCGTTTGGCGCCAACCCCTAAAGACGCCAAGGTCCTGGCTCGGGCCTTCTCGCCGGACCTGGCGGAAATCATCCGCGACATCAACAAATACAGTAACAACACCATGGCCCAGCAGTTGTTCCTGAGCCTGGGTGCGCAGTTCCGCACCGAGGCCGACGGTGACGATGCCAAGGCTGCACAGCGCGTGGTGCGTCAGTGGCTGGCGAAGAAAGGCATCACCGCGCCGCACCTGGTGATGGAAAACGGTTCCGGCCTGTCCCGTGCGGAACGGGTGAGTGCGCGTGAAATGGCCGGCATGCTGCAAGCGGCCTGGAAAAGCCCGTATTCGGCCGAGTTCATCAGTTCGATGCCGATTGCCGGTACCGACGGCACCATGCGCAAACGCCTGAAAACCACGGCGATGCGCGGTGAAGCGCACATCAAGACCGGCACTCTGAATACGGTGCGGGCGATTGCCGGCTTCAGCCGCGACATCAACGGCAATACCTGGGCGGTCGTGGCGATCCTCAACGACAAGGCACCGTTTGGCGCGTCGTCGGTGCTGGATCAGGTGCTGCTGGACCTGTATCGCCAGCCGAAACTGCCGGAAACGGCTTCGGTGCTCTAACCCGATCTACAAAACACCACAGAACCAATTGTGGGAGCGGGCTTGTGTGGTGAGGGGATTTATCCCCGTTCGGCTGCGAAGCAGTCGTAAAACCATTGCTTGCGGTGTATCAGATGCACCGCAGTTTTCGATTCGGGGCCGCTTCGCAGCCCAACGGGGATAAATCCCCTCACCACACAGGGCCGCTCCCACAGAGGTGAGCCCGCAGCTCTAGTTCATCTCTCCTTCTACCCGATCCCGTCCGGCCTGTTTCGCCGCATACACCCCCGAATCCGCCCGCAGCAGCAGCGCATCCGCGCCCTCCCCGACTCGCCAACTGGCAATCCCGAAACTGGCGGTCACTGTCCCGACGCCTTCGATCGGCGAACTGCGCAACCCTTGCCATAGCTGCAAGGCCAGGACATGGGCATGCTCGCCGCTGATGTCCGGGCAAAGCACCATGAACTCTTCGCCGCCCAGGCGACAGAACACGTCGGTGCGCCGCAGCCGAAGGCCAATGCGTTCGCACACAATCTGCAACACCCGATCGCCGACCGCGTGGCCATGCTGGTCATTGATGCGTTTGAAATGGTCGATATCGAGCATGATCACCGACAGTTCGCCGCCACCGCGTTCGACCCGGGCCATTTCGGTGGTCAGGCGTTCCTGGAAATAGCGGCGATTGTGGATCCCGGTCAGGGAGTCGGTGATCGATAGCGCCCGCAGTTCTTCTTCCACCCGTTTCAAGTCGGAGATGTCCGAGACATAGCCGTGCCAGAGCACGCCCCCACCGGGCAATTCCTCCGGTGTCGCCTCGCCACGAACCCAACGCAGGCCGCGCAGGGGCAGCTGCACGCGGTATTCTTCGCGCCAAGGGCTGAGGGTTTCCGCCGACGCCCGGATCGAAGCGCGGACCCGGGTGGTGTCCTGCGGATGAATCCGCGTGAAAATCGCTTCAGCGTTGAACAACAGGACATCCGGTTCAAGTTCGTAGATCTCGCGAATACCGTCGCTGGCGTAAATCACACTGAAGCGCCCATCGAACTCCATCTTGAATTGGTAGATCCCGCCGGGCACATGGGCGCTGAGTTTCTTCAACAACAGGTCCCGTGCCGCCAGCGCCTCGTGGACCCGCTTGCGTTCAGTGATGTCGATACAGATCGCCAGGTGCCCGACCCACAAACCTTGCTCGTCGAGGACCGGGGTCGCCAGCATGTTCACCGTCAAATGGCTGCCGTCGCTGCGCAGCAGCGTCCATTCCCGCGCTTCGTGACCGCCCTCCTCATCACCCTCGACCAACATCGCCTGGCAGGTCGGAATCGGTTTGCCATAGCGCGCGCTCAACTCCGCCGAACGTGCCAGCAGCTCTCGGGGCAGGTGCAGGTTTTCCAGGGTCATGTGGCCCACCACCTCGGTGCTGGTGTAGCCAAGCATTTGCTCGGCACCGGCATTAAAGGTGCGGATAACCCCGCGAAGGTCAGTGGCGATGATCGCCACCTGGGTCGCGGCATTCAGTACGCCACGCAACTGGCCGTGGGTGCCGCGCAACTCCTGCTCGCGGGCGCGCAGTTCCTGGGTCCGTTGCTCGACCATTTTCAGCGCCCGTTGACGCTGACTGACCAGCACATAGAGCAAGGCACTGAGCAACAGACTGAGCAAACTGCCCAGCACCACCAGGGTGTTCACCGATGAATGATTGGCTCGCAGGAAGGCATCGCTGGGCTGAATGTCGACTTGATAGTCATGGTCGGCAAGCCGTAACAGCCGGGTCGCGGCCAACTCACTGGGGGCTGGGGGGTTAGGGGACTCATAAAGCACTTCGTGCTGATCGTCTGTGGATAAGTCGAGGATGCGCACCGAAAGATAGTCACGGCCAGCCTCTGGCAGCCCGTCCGCCAGCAACTGATGCATGCTGATCACGGCCATGACATAACCGAACGGTTTCACCCCCGCTGTACCCGGACCATTGCGCAGCAACACCGGTGCGACCAGCAGCACGCCGCGCGCATAGGCCGGTTCGATATTGACCAGATGCATCGGCTGCGATACCGCCATGCCGCCATGCTGATCGGCCCGTTCAAGGGTGGCGCGACGCAAGGGTTGAGCCCACAAGTCATAGCCCAGCGGCGAGCCGAGTTTGCTTTGGGTCTGGCTATACAGCACCGCCACATACTCATCCCGTTCAGCCGCCAGTTGCAGTTGGCCGTCGGCATTGAGTTCACGCAGGGTGAAGTCGGGTAAACCCTCTGCACGCACCTGGCGTTCAAATTCCGCCCGTTCGGCACCGGTTACCCGCTTGGCGAAGGAATAGGCCTGAGTCCGGTGCAGCAGCGGTTGGGTGTAACCGTCGAACTCCGCGCGGGAGACCGAATCGGAATTGGTAAAGAACCGGCGCAGGCCATCGAGGCGCTGCTCCTGATCTTCGAAGCGTTCTTCGATACGGCTGTAACGCTCACTGGCCAGCAGTTGGAAGCGTTGCCGTAATTGTTGGTGAAACAGATTCAGCGTCGACCATGCCAGCAATCCCGTGAGAATCCCGCCGACGATCAATACCAGCAGCGCGACCAGCCAGGCCGAGACATCTTCGCTGATAAAACCCAGGATCTTGGGGCGCACGGCGTGCAACGACATAGACGCAACTCAAAACGCCAGGTGCGGGAAAGCCCATTGGCCATGCGTTGAGTTATAGCTATTAGCCATCAATTTGACCAGCACAGAAAGAAGCCAAGAGCCTTTAAAAATCAAGGCTCTGTGGATCCAATCCCTGCAAATGTCAACGAGCCGTGATTTTCCAGGCACGGTGGATTTTGCCATTACGGGCGAAATCCGGATCGATGGTCTGGGCGGTGATTTCCTCGATCGCATAACGCTCGGTGAGGTTTTCCTCGAGCTGGAACTTGCGGAAGTTGTTGGAGAAGTACAACACGCCGCCCGGGGCCAGACGCGCCATGGCCAGGTCGATCAATTGCACCTGGTCACGCTGCACGTCGAAGATCCCTTCCATGCGCTTGGAGTTGGAGAACGTCGGCGGATCGATGAAGATCAGGTCGTATTCGTCACGACAGGCATCGAGCCAGGCCATCACGTCGCCCTGCTCCAGACGGTTCTTCTCGGAGAAACCGTTCAGCGACAGATTGCGACGCGCCCAGTCCAGATAGGTTTTCGACAGATCGACGCTGGTGGTGCTGCGCGCGCCGCCCTTGGCTGCGTGAACACTGGCGGTTGCGGTGTAGCTATACAGGTTGAGGAAGCGCTTGCCGGCGGCCTCTTTCTGAATCCGCATGCGCATTGGCCGGTGATCGAGGAACAGCCCGGTGTCGAGGTAATCCGTGAGGTTCACCAGCAGCTTCACGCCGCCTTCGTTGACCTCGACGAACTTGCCCTGTGCCGCTTGGCGTTCGTACTGTTTGGTGCCGCTCTGACGCTCGCGACGCTTGACCACCACGCGGCTCTTGTCGATGTTCAGGGCCTGCGGAATGGCGGCCAGGGCATCGAACATGCGCGCCGAGGCTTTTTCCGGATCGATGGATTTCGGCGCGGCGTATTCCTGGACGTGGACCCAATCCTGATACAGGTCGATGGCCATCGAGTATTCCGGCATGTCGGCATCGTAGACGCGGTAGCAGTCGATGCCTTCACGCTTGACCCATTTGCCCAGGGCCTTGAGGTTCTTTTGCAGACGGTTGGCAAACATCTGCCCACCTTCGCTCAAGCGCGGCTGCTCGATCACCACTGGCGCCGGTTTGATCGGGTTGCCGTTCTTGTTGTACTTCTCGTACTTGCCCGGTACCACGTCGTTGTCTGCGACTTCGACTTCGGCTTGCTCGCGCTCGACCTGACGCTGTTCCGGAGTGCGACGTTCGCCAGTGACGAACTGGTCTGGCGTGACTTTGATCAGCAGCAACTTGCACGGCAACGCGCCGTTCCAGAACGAATACTGTTTGTGGCTGCGGATGCCCATGCGCTTGCCCAGGTCCGGGGCGCCGGTGAATACCGCAGCTTCCCAGTTCAAGCAGGCCTGACGCAGACGTTCGCCGAGGTTCTGGTAGAGATAGAGCAAGCTCGCTTCATCACCCAGACGCTCACCGTACGGTGGGTTGCAGATCACCAGGCCTTTCTGGTTCTGGTCCGGACGTGGCTCAAACGTCCCGACTTCGCCCTGGTAGATCTTGATCCACTCGCTCAGGCCGGCACGTTCAACGTTGTTGCGGCCCGGTTGAATCAGACGCGGATCGGCTTCGTAACCGCGAATCCACAGGGGTGGCTTGGCCAGACCGGCCGCGCAACGCTCAGTGGCTTCTTCGTGAAGCTTTTTCCACAGGGCCGGGACGTGACCGAGCCAGGCGGTGAAGCCCCACTGCTCGCGACGCAGGTTCGGCGCCATGTCGGCGGCGATCATCGCGGCTTCGACGAGGAACGTACCGACACCGCACATCGGGTCAGCCAGCGCGCCGCCATCGGCCGCAATGCGTGGCCAGCCGGAACGGATCAGGATCGCGGCCGCGAGGTTTTCCTTCAGCGGCGCCGCGCCCTGCTGCAAGCGATAGCCGCGCTGGTGCAGGCTGTGGCCGGAGAGGTCGAGGGACAGGATCGCTTCGCCGCGGTCCAGGCGCAGGTGAATGCGCAGGTCCGGGTTGAGCTTGTCGATGGACGGACGATCGCCCTGTGGCGTGCGCAGTTTGTCGACGATGGCGTCCTTGACCTTCAAGGCGCCGAAATGGGTGTTGTCGATGCCCGAGCCGTGACCGCTGAACTCAACGGCCAGGGTGCCATCGTTGAGCATGTGGTCTTGCCACTCGATATCCAGCACGCCGTGGTACAGGTCTTCGGCGTCCTTCATCGGGAAACGCTTGAGCACCAGCAGCACCCGGTTCGCCAGACGCGACCACAGGCACAGGCGATAAGCGGTTTCCATGGTGGCCATGCCGCGCACGGCAGAGGTGTGCTCACGCGCTTCTTCAAGGCCAAGCCCGACGGCTTCCTCGATAAGCAGGCCTTCAAGGCCTTTGGGGCAAGTGAGGAAGATTTCGAATTGATCGGACATTGGAATTTCAGAGCCTTTAGCTAAGTGAACCGGCAACGCATTGCCGGCCCGGTTTTCAATCAGGCGCTTTTCTAAAAGAGCGCCCGCGTGGCACGAAGGTGTGCCGTCCCACCTCTGCAAGCTCGGGTTAAAAGAGCTTAGATGCAAAGACAGATAAAAAAGTTGATGCAACAAAATGTCATAAGTCGACCCTTCGTCGAATAATGCCCCACTGCAACGCGAGCCATTCTCAGCAAAGGATTAACCCCATCATGCAGCGCGGGGCTGATCATACCGGGGTTTGGCCAATAAACACGGGCAAACATCGTGTTACTTATGGCCATACCATCTTTATCGTTACGTCCTTATGACAAAACGATCATTCCCTCGATGTGACGCATTGGTTAGAACTCAACACAGGTTGACGCCGCAATGACGTCAACACCTTGGCTCGCGACGCCGGCAGCGAGCCCCAACGGCAGGAGTTTTTCTGCCAGACCTCAATTGAGGTCGACGCGATAAATACAGTCAACAAGTGAGGGCAACACCCTATGAGAAGACTTAAGCGTGATCCGTTGGAAAGAGCATTTTTGCGCGGATATCAATATGGCGTTGGTGGCAAATCCCGTGAGCTTTGCCCATTTACTCTACCGTCGGTACGCCAAGCCTGGATTAACGGCTGGCGAGAAGGACGCGGCGACAACTGGGACGGTATGACCGGCACTGCGGGAATCCATAGACTCAACGAACTTCACGCCGTCGGCTAATACAGGGCACACACTCCGACACGACAATCTGAATACGTAACGACTTACCACGCACGCCCCATCCGGGCGGCGGGCTTCGGCCCAGGGGCTCCTTCGAGGAGCCCTTTTTTATGCCTGCCAAAACCCAATCTCGACCTGCACACCAATCAACTGTGGGAGCGGGCTTGCTCGCGAATGCGGTGTGTCAGTCGACATCAAAGCTGAATGACACACCGCTTTCGCG
>NZ_JAHBDP010000019.1:0-9009 GCF_019956495.1 Pseudomonas sp. BF-B-26
TATCGGCGCTTGGGTGAAAGGAGGAGGGGCGAAATCTCCCACGGTCTGTACTGCGTCAACAGTCGGAATCGAGCCTTGTCCCTCCTCCTCCCTTCAAGTCCTACCATACAAGCGAGCCTGCTCGCGATTGCGGTTTAACATTCAACATTGATGTTGACTGGTACACCGCAATCGCGAGCAGGCTCGCTCCCACAGGGGTTAAGCGTTTATTCGCCTATGGCGATGCCGTGCGCTGGATCGTTGATCCACTCGCTCCATGAGCCGGCATACAACGAGCCCAACGGATAGCCGGCCAGGCACAACGCGAACAGGTTGTGACAGGCCGTCACGCCAGAACCGCAGTACGCCACCAGATCGGTCGGCGAGCGATTACCGAGCTTCGCGGCAAACCGCTGCTTGAGCTGATCGGCCGGCAGAAAACGCCCGTCGCTGCCCAGGTTGTCGGTGAACGCCGCGCATTGCGCGCCGGGGATGTGCCCGGCAATCGGGTCGATCGGTTCTACTTCGCCCTTGAAACGCGGCAAGCCGCGGGCATCAAGGAGGGTCAGCGCGGGCTGGCCGAGACGTTTCTGGAGTTGTTCGGCGCTCAGGACCAGCGTGTTGTCCGGCGTCCCCGTGAAGGTGCCACGCTCAATCTGCGGCGGATCAAGACTCAGGGGCAAACCGGCAGCGTGCCAGGCCTTGAGCCCGCCATCGAGGATGAACACGCCGTCACGCTTGCCCAGCCAGGCCAGCAACCACCAGGCCCGCGCCGCGTAGGCACCCGGGCCGTCGTCGTACAAAATCACCTCGCTGTCGGCGTTGACGCCCCAGGCTTGCAGTCGCTCGATCAAGTCTTCAGGTTCAGGCAGCGGATGGCGCCCGGTCACCCCCTTGACCACTGTCCCGCTCAAATCACGCTCAAGATCGGCAAAGCTCGACTCGGCGATATGCCCTTCGGCATAGCTGCGCTGACCGTAATCCGGGTCTTCAAGGGCAAAACGACAATCCAGAATCACCAGCCCCGGCTGCTCCTTTTTCAGGTCCAACGCTTGCGGGCTGATCAGTTGCGCTATGGGCATAACGGGCTCCTGTGATAGGCGATGTTTGATCCTACTGCACTTTCTATCCCACTTCTTCAAGCGCCTGGGCCAACGGCACGTAAAACTCCTCGAACAGCGCATTCACCGCGTCGCGAGACTGATCCGTGACAAAACCGGCCTCAAGCACCAGCACCTGATACACACCACGTTTTATGGCCTGCTCGCTCAGATGATTGGAATTTTCACGCGTGGTGCACAGAAAACGGACCCAGGACGTCAGGATGATCCAGGCATTGAGCGTCAGGGACTCGATCTGAACCTTGTCCATTTGCAGGATGCCGGCCTCGACGAAGCCCGCGTAGATATGCGTGCCATAGATCAGACAGCGTTGGGAAAAGCGCCGATAACGGGCGGCCAGCTCCGGATCACTGTCGAGCAAGTGCTCCAGATCACGGTGCAAAAACCGGTAGCGCCACATGGCGGCCAGCAATTCCTGGAGGTAGAAGCGCTTGTCTTCGACCGTGGCGGCACGCCCCTGGGGCGGGCGCAGGAAGCTGTCCACCAGGCTTTCGTACTCACTGAACAGCACGGCGATGATCGCCTGCTTGTTGGGGAAGTGGTAGTACAGGTTGCCCGGGGAAATTTCCATGTGGGCAGCAATGTGGTTGGTGCTGATGCTGCGCTCACCCTGCTGATTGAACAGCTCCAGGCTGTTCTGCACGATGCGCTCGCTGGTTTTGATCCGAGGGGCCATGGCTTGGGCTTTAATTCAAAAGGCGTTGACGGGCATCTTACGACCTATCCGCGAGTGGATAAAACAAAGCTGCGCCAGGATGTCATTTGACTTTATAGAGCATAGACTCTAAAAAGTCCCTCATTACAATAAATCCGGAGCCTACAATGACTGCTGACATCGCCTACTTGCAGAACCTGCAGCAGCCCCTGGAAGAGCTCCAGACTCTGTTCGACGCCCAACGCGCGGCGTATGCCGCCAACCCGATGCCACCCGCCGGCCAGCGCCAGCAATGGCTAAAAGCCCTGCGCGATCTGTTGAGCAATGAGCGTCAGGCGTTGATCGATGCCATCAGCCAGGATTTCAGCCATCGCAGCGCCGATGAAACCCTGCTCGCCGAACTGATGCCAAGCCTGCACGGCATTCACTACGCCAGTCAGCACCTCAAAGGCTGGATGAAGGCGTCGAAGCGCAAGGTCGGGGTTGCCTTTCAACCCGCGGCGGCCAAAGTCATTTATCAACCGTTGGGTGTGGTCGGGGTGATCGTGCCCTGGAACTACCCGCTGTATCTGGCCATCGGCCCATTGGTGGGCGCGTTGTCGGCAGGCAATCGGGTGATGCTCAAGCTCAGCGAATCGACCCCCGCCACCGGCGTGTTGCTCAAGGAACTGCTGGGCCGAATCTTCCCGCAAGACCTGGTCTGCGTGGTGCTGGGCGAAGCCGATATCGGTATAGCGTTCTCCAGATTGCGTTTCGATCACCTGCTGTTCACCGGCGCCACCAGCATCGGCAAACACGTGATGCGTGCAGCGGCCGAGAACCTGACCCCGGTGACCCTCGAACTCGGCGGCAAATCCCCGGCCATCGTGTCGCGCGACGTACCGCTCAAGGATGCTGCCGAACGCATCGCCTTCGGCAAGACGCTCAACGCCGGGCAGACCTGTGTGGCCCCGGACTATGTGCTGGTGCCGGAAGATCGCGTCGGAGCTTTCGTCGAAGCCTATCGTCAGGCGGTTCGTGGGTTTTATCCGACCTTGACCGACAACCCGGACTACACCGCGATCATCAATGACCGACAATTGGCGCGCCTCAACGGCTACATCAGCGACGCCACCAGCAAGGGCGCGCTGCTGATTCCGTTGTTCGACAAGGGCCAGGGGCGCCGCATGGGCCACAGCCTGCTGCTCAACGTCAGCAACGACATGATGGTGATGCAGGACGAAATCTTCGGCCCGCTGTTGCCGATCGTTCCGTACAAGGATCTGGATCAGGCCTTTGCCTACATTAATGAGCGACCTCGTCCGCTGGCCCTGTATTACTTCGGCTACGACAAGCGTGAGCAACACCGCGTACTTCACGAAACCCATTCCGGCGGCGTGTGCCTGAACGACACCCTGCTGCACGTCGCTCAGGACGACATGCCATTCGGCGGCATCGGCGCCTCGGGCATGGGTCATTACCACGGCCACGAAGGTTTCTTGACCTTCAGCAAAGCCAAAGGTGTGCTGATCAAACAGCGGTTCAATGCGGCGAAATTGATCTACCCGCCGTACGGCAAATCCATTCAGAAGCTGATCCAGAAGCTGTTTATTCGCTAACGATCATCATCCCCTTCGGGTAATAACAATAATGAGCCCAAGTCTGTCCGACACACCCGCGCTGTCACGGCGCGGCTTGCTTAAATTCAGCCTGGGTGCCAGCGCTTTTCTCGCCACCGCCGGTTTGGGCGCGAGCCTCAGCGGCTGCTCATCGAGCATTCCAGCCAGCGGTTTCGCGATTCTGCGCAGCGGTGACTTGCTGTTTCTGCGGTCATTGATTCCAGTGATGCTCGACGGTGCTGTGGCCGTCGAAAAAATGCCGACGGCCGTCGGTGACACCCTGCACTACCTGGATAACGGCCTGAATCATCTGTCGCCGGAAATGCTCAAGCTGACCCGGCAGTTATTCGATGTGCTGGGAATGAGCATCACCCGCGGACCGCTCACCGGGATCTGGGGCAGTTGGGAAAACGCCAGTGCCGACGAAATCCGGCATTTTCTCGATCGCTGGGAAAACAGTTCGTTAAGTCTGCTGCGCATGGGCCACAGCTCGCTGCTGCAACTGGTGATGATGGCTTGGTATAGCCGGGCGGAGTCGTGGGCGCATTGCGGGTATCCCGGGCCGCCTACGGTCTGAAACCGTGGCGCCTCCTTCGCGAGCAAGCCCGCTCCCACAGGGTTTGAGTCGCTCACAAAAGGGTGGCCCATCACAATTCCTGTGGGAGCGTGGCTTGCCCGCGAAGGCGTCCTCATGAACACCACTGCATCCAAACCATAACAACAAGAGAACCTGAAGATGCCCGTACCCGATCCGTTCCGCGAAGGCCTGGCCCGTGGCTGGAAAACCTATAACGGCTCGCAACTGACCCAGGACCTGACCCTCGAAGCGGACGTGGCGATTATCGGCAGCGGCGCGGGCGGCGGCACCACCGCCGAAATCCTCAGCGCCGCGGGCTACAAGGTATTGCTGATCGAGGAAGGCCCGCTCAAGACCAGCAGCGACTTCAAGATGCTCGAAGACCAGGCCTACACCAGCCTCTACCAGGAAGGTATCGGCCGCATGAGCAAGGACGGCGCGATCACCATCCTTCAGGGCCGCGCGGTGGGCGGTACCACGTTAATCAACTGGACCTCAAGTTTTCGCACGCCGGACCCGACCCTCGACCACTGGGCCAAGGAACACGAGGTCAAAGGCCACACGCCGGCCGAGATGGCGCCGTGGTTCGAAAAAATGGAACAACGCCTGGGCGTCGCCCCCTGGATGATCCCGCCCAATGCCAACAACGACGTGATCCGCAAAGGCTGCGAAAAACTCGGCTACGCCTGGCATGTAATCCCGCGCAATGTGCGTGGCTGCTGGAACCTGGGCTACTGCGGCATGGGTTGCCCGACCAACGCCAAGCAATCGATGCTGGTCACGACCATCCCGGCGACGCTGGAAAAAGGCGGCGAGTTGCTCTATCTGGCTCGTGCCGAAAAGCTCTTGATCAGCAGCGGCAAGGTCACAGGCTTGCACTGCGTTGCGATGGACGACCGCTGCGTCGCACCTACCGGACACACGGTCACGGTCAAGGCCCGGCATTACGTGCTGGCCGGTGGCGGGATCAACAGCCCGGCGTTGCTTATGCGCTCCGAGGCGCCCGATCCGCACAAGCGGCTGGGCAAACGGACGTTTCTACACCTGGTGAACATGTCGGCCGGGTTGTTCGACGAGGTGATCAACCCGTTTTATGGCGCGCCACAGTCCATCTATTCCGACCATTTCCAATGGCAGGACGGCACCACCGGCAAAATGTCTTACAAACTCGAAGTCCCGCCGCTGCACCCGGCGCTGGCCACGACCCTGCTCGGCGGTTTCGGTAAGGAAAACGCCCAACACATGGAAAACCTGCCCCACACCCACGCCATGTTGGCCCTGCTGCGGGACGGTTTTCACCCGGACAGCCTCGGCGGCAGCGTCGAGTTGCGCGGTGACGGCACGCCGGTGCTCGACTATCAGGTTTCACCCTATGCCTGGGACGGATTGCGTCGGGCGTTCCACAGCATGGCAGAGATCCAGTTCGCGGGCGGTGCCAAGGCAGTAATGCCCATGCACGCCGACGCTCGCTACGTGAAAACCCTCGCCGAAGCGCGCACGCTGATCGACGGCCTGAGCCTGGAGCTGTATCGCACACGCCTGGGCAGCGCCCATGTGATGGGCGGTTGTGCCATGGGTGAAGACCCGAAAAACGCCGTGACCGACAGCCTCGGCCGGCATCATCAGCTGGGCAATCTGTCGATTCATGACGGCTCGCTGTTCCCCACCAGCATTGGCGCAAACCCGCAATTGTCGGTCTACGGGCTGACAGCGCAGCTGGCAACTTCTTTGGCCGAACGTTTGAAAAACCCATGAAAAGGGAGAATATTCCCATCGTCTATAGTGCTTTCTTACTCAAAAGGCGACTTGGCCGACCGGGAAGGCTGCGATACCATCCGACTCCCCAACGGACTCCCGCCAGGACGACGCGATGAACCGAGTGTTGTACCCAGGTACCTTCGACCCTATTACCAAGGGCCATGGCGATCTGGTCGAACGCGCCGCGCGCCTGTTCGATCATGTGATCATCGCCGTCGCCGCCAGCCCGAAGAAAAACCCGTTGTTTCCCCTGGAACAGCGTGTGGCGCTGGCCCGCGAGGTCACTAAACACCTGCCCAACGTTGAAGTCGTCGGCTTCTCGACGTTGCTGGCGCATTTCGCCAAAGAGAAGAACGCCAACGTGTTCCTGCGTGGTTTGCGAGCGGTGTCGGACTTCGAATATGAATTCCAGCTGGCCAACATGAACCGTCAGCTGGCGCCAGATGTGGAAAGTCTGTTTCTTACCCCGTCCGAGCGTTATTCGTACATTTCCTCGACGCTGGTCCGTGAAATCGCAGCCCTGGGCGGCGATATCACCAAGTTTGTACACCCTGCGGTGGCGGATGCCCTGAACGAACGCTTCAAGAAGTAGCAACCGCTCAAGCGGCGTCCGCGTGCACTGCGGGCGCCAATGCGGCACAATTGTGCGCATTGGTTTATTGCGCCCGGGCCTTCCGCCCTGGCTGGAGTTAGCATGTCCCTGATCATCACCGACGATTGCATCAACTGCGACGTCTGCGAACCCGAGTGTCCGAACGCCGCCATCTCCCAGGGCGAAGAGATCTACGTGATCGACCCGAACCTGTGCACCCAGTGCGTCGGCCACTACGACGAACCTCAGTGCCAGCAAGTGTGCCCGGTGGATTGCATTCCGCTGGACGAGGCGCACCCGGAGACTGAAGAGCAGTTGATGGAGAAGTACCGGAAGCTTACCGGCAAGGCTTGAGTCAAATAGTTTTGTAGCGACTGTGCCGGCCCTATCGCGAGCAGGCTCGCTCCCACAGTTAATCGCGGTCTACTGTGGGAGCGAGCCTGCTCGCGATAGGGCCATCAGCCACACCAAAGTAGTAACTGGCTTCACTCCCGCTGCTCAAACCCCTCCCCGATACACCCAAGACACCGCACGAACGCCGCTTTCGCCGGGTCGACCACCAACGCCTGCCCCGCATCGCCGACACCGCCACCCAAGGCGGTAAACGGCAACGACACCACAAACGCTCCGGCACCAATCACCGTCGCCACGACCAGCAAGGGTCGGGCAATCAGCAAATCGCCGATCATGGCGTACGCCGGGGGATTCTGGATGGTGTAGCGCGGGTCGCCGCTGCCCGCATTTGCTGCCAGCACTGGCGCACCGATGCTCAGCAGCAAAACGACGACAAGGGTTCGAAACAGGTTCATGGCACAGTCCTTGGGCGAGGCAGTCAGAACACTGACTATAGACCCTGAGCGTTTCAACTCTGACAACGCGGGCAAAAGACGCTCGCACGCTGCCCGAGCTTCACTTCCCGCAACTCCGTGCCACAGACCTTGCAGGGCGCACCGCCACGGCCGTACACGAACAGTTCCTGCTGGAAGTAACCCGGCTGACCGTCACCGCCGATAAAGTCGCGCAGTGTGGTGCCGCCGCGCTCGATAGCGGCCGCCAGGATGCGTTTGATCTCGATCGACAGTTTCAGATAACGCCCCCGAGAGATGCTTTTGGCCTCACGACGCGGGTCGATACCGGCGGCGAACAACGCTTCGGTTGCATAGATATTGCCCACGCCGACCACCACCGCGTTATCCATGATGAACGGCTTGACCGCCATGGATCGCCCGCGGGACTGCTGGAACAAGCGTTCCCCGTCGAACAGGTCGGTCAACGGCTCCGGCCCCAGGCGGATCAACAATTCGTGGTTGAGCGGGTCGAGGCTCCAGAGCATCGCGCCAAACCGGCGCGGGTCGGTGTAACGCAGGGCCAGGCCGGACTCCAGCTCGATGTCCACGTGCTCATGCTTGGCCACCGGCGTGCCGATTTCCACCAGACGCAGATTTCCCGACATCCCCAAATGGCTGATCAGCGTGCCGACTTCGGCATTAATCAGCAGGTACTTCGCGCGTCGCTCCACCAGCACGATGCGCTGGCCAGACAGCCGCACATCCAGGTCTTCGGGAATCGGCCAGCGCAAGCGCCGCTCACGCACGATCACCCGGCTGACGCGCTGGCCTTCCAGGTGTGGCGCAATTCCGCGGCGAGTGGTTTCGACTTCAGGCAGTTCCGGCATGGTGCTCTCGAATCAGGCTGTGCAACGCTCAGCGGTGAGCGCCAAGGTCACGAATCGTTTGTTTGAGGGTCTCGAAGTCGTAGTCCGAGAGGCCGACATAATCGAGAACCAGCGGTGCGATGCTGTTCCACTCATGGTCATCACGCTGGTTGCCCAGCACCCGGAAGGACGCACAAATGTGCTCGGCCATTTTCAGGATCGCCAGCAGGTTTTTCAGCTGACTGTTGCGCGACGACTCATCGCTGAAGATCGCCAACGCGTTGTGGTGATTGGCGATGGCGGCGGTCACATGCTCCGGCAGGCGCCAGGATTTGGCGGTGTAATAACCGACCACTGCGTGGTTGGTATTGAACACCCGATTCTCAGTGTCCACCACCCGGCATTCAGCGCTGGCGCTGGCGTAAGCCTCTTCCAGAACGGTCATGTAGTTGGGGAAGCGCTTGAGCATCAGCGGCACGCCGCAGTCATGGAACAGACCCAGGGCGTACGCTTCATCGCCGGCCTGGACGCCGATGCGCTTGGCCAGGGTCAGGCAGGTCATCGCCACATCCTGGGCGGTATCCCAGAAACGATTCAAGGTAACGATGGTGTCGTCGTTCATCTCGCCCTTGATCGACTGCGCGTTGATCAGGTTGATGATCGAGCGGCTGCCCAGCAGGTTCACTGCACGCTGAATCGAGGCGATCTTGTTGCTCAAGCCGTAATACGGCGAGTTGACGATTTTCAACAAGGCGCCAGAGAGGCCCGGGTCCTGGGAGATCAGCTTCGCGATCACCTCCAGATCCGGATCGGGCATGTACTGTTCCATCTGCAAATCCACCATGATTTGCGGCTGGGCCGGCACGCTGATGCCTTGCAGGGACTGTTGAATCTGTTCGGAAGTCAGCTCTGGGGACATAAGTACACACTCTGGGACAGGCGGCGATTCTAACCCTTAAGAAGATGGATCCGACAGTCAGTCAAGCGCAATCCATGTGGGAGCGGGCTTGCTCGCGAAGGCGGCGTGTCAGTCGACATTAATGCTGCCTGGCACCCCGCCTTCGCGAGCAAGCCC
>NZ_JAHBDP010000020.1:0-7182 GCF_019956495.1 Pseudomonas sp. BF-B-26
GTATAAGAGACAGGCGAATGCGGTGTGTCAGTCAATAGAGATGTCGACTGACACACCGCATTCGCGAGCAAGCCCGCTCCCACATTGGTTTTGGGGTGTTGGTCAGGGTTGTGCTGGTTTTTTGAAGACGTAGAACAGGTTCGGCTCGCTCACCAGGTACATCGTACCGTCGTCATCCATGGCGATCCCTTCCGCTTGCGGCACCGTCTTCTGCAACCCCTGACGCCCTTTGCTCAATGACAGGGTACTCAGCGGCCGCCCGTCCACATCGAGTTCCAGAATCAGCCGCGACTCATCCGACAACGCCAACAGATGGCCGCTGCGCTCGTCGTATTGCAGGCTCGACAGGTCCGTCACGAACATCCCGGCATCGCGCTTGGGGTTGTTCACGACGTGCACCGCGTAGGATTTTTCCGGGTTGTAATGGGGAAAGCCCTGCACTTCGTAGATCAGCATCGGGTCGCGCTCCTTGGCGACAAACAACCGCTTGCCCACCGAGTCGTAAGCCAGGCCTTCGAAGCCCTTGTTGCCGCTCATGTGCACGCCAAGGGTCATCTGCTCGGCATCCGCTGCATCAAGGAACGTTGTGTCGTTCTCCAGATGAATCTTGATCAGCCGCTGCTGACGTTCGTCAGTGATCACGTACATATCGGCGCTGATGAATTCCACGGCTTCCGGATCGCCAAACCCGATCAACGCAATGCGTCGAACAATTTGGCCGTCCAGCGACAGTTCGATCAGCTCTGAGTTTTTGTTGGTGACGGTGAACAGGCTTTTGCGCACCGGATCGAAGGTCAGCGCCGAAACATCGTTGTCCAGCCCAACAATGACTCGCGCCTCGACCGCTACCTGGTACTGATCCAGAGCGATGGACTGACCGTTCTCTGGCTGCCAAAGGGCGTGCAGGTTGAACCAGGCGCGCTCGAACAGGCGCAGGTTCTGGCCGACCGCAACCAGCGCGATCAACGCAATGACCGACAGGATCAGAATCAGGGGTTTGGGGCGGGCAAGTCGGCGCATTCGGGCAAGTTCGGAATCAGGACGGGCGGATGAAATACCACGGCAGTCTGAATTGAAGCTTAATGGCCAGTGGCCGCGGTCCCGCAGGTGTACCCCAACAGGCGACCGCGCGCCACCCTCACGGCGGGCTTATTTCTGCTTTTCGAAGCGGTAGAACAGGTTCGGCTCGCTCACCAGGTACAGCGTGCCCGCCTCGTCCATGGTCACGCCTTCAGCGCGAGGAATGGTCTTCTTCAAACCATTGAAGCCGCCCAGCAAGGTCATGAAGCTGACCTGCTCGCCCTTCTCGTCCAGCTCCAGCAACAAGTGGGAGTCGGCAGACAGCACCAGGGTGTGACCGGTGCGGCGGTCGATGGCCAGGGCCGAGAGGTTGCGGATGTCCAGTGCATCACTGGTAAGTTTTTGCTTGTCGCCGGTGAGTGTCTGGCCGTCGTTGCTTTTCCAGGAGAACAACGCCGGTGGACGCTCTTCACCCAGCAACATTTGCTGATTGCGCGAATCCCAGACAATGGCTTCGAACGCCTTGTTCTGGTCTTTCGAAGGGCCGAGGTCGTATTTCGCAAAGTTGGCGATGTTCAGCTCGCGAGTGTCGGCGTCAACCTTGACGATGGAGAGCATGTGGTCGCGCTCATCAACGATGGCCAGCAGACCGTTGCCCATCACGGTCACGCCTTCAGGATTGCTCCAGCCCACCAGCGGCATTTTGCGCAGCACGTCGCCCTGCAGTGTCAGCTCGACGAGGAACGGGTTCTTGCCCATGACCGAGAACAGGGTTTTGGTTTGAGGGTCGTACGCCAGGTCCGACGCTTCGTCCTTCTCCATGCCCGGCAGCACCTTGGCATCGATCACTGCCCGGTAATCCGGCAGCCAGATGCTCTGCTGACGTTCGGCGGGGCTTTCGAAACGCTCGCGCAACCAGAGCACGCCACGGTCATCCCAATGCATGGCAAACGCAACGCCATACGCGGCGGCGGCCACCAGCAAAAGCCAGGAATACCAACGCATGACAAAGCGCGAACGGCGGGCAGTTTTAAGCTTGGGCAGTGGTTGTTGGGTGACCATTGAGGGATGCGTTCCAGAAATTCAGGCTAAGGGTAATAGCACAATTGGGACCGGCCAAGACGCCGCAAGTCCCGGAATTATCCGGACGGAATGTGAAAAAAACGGGAAATGGCGGGATTGCCCTTCCATTGCCCATCACAGAAACCAAATGTGGGAGCGAGCCTGCTCGCGATGAGGCCAGCACATTCAACAATGATGTCGAATGACAGACCGCTATCGCGAGCAGGCTCGCTCCCACAGGGTTCAGCGGTGATCTGACTAGCGCACGCTGCTGGTGAAGCTGCTGGCGCCTGGCAATTCCAGCACCAGTTCGTCACCGACATTCAGCGGGCCGACGCCAACCGGCGTACCCGTCAGGATCACATCACCGGCCTGCAGCGAGAAGCAGCCGGCCATGTGCTGGATCATCGGCACGATCGGATTGAGCATCGCGCTGCTGTTGCCGTCCTGGCGCACTTCGCCGTTGATGGTCAGGCGGATGCCGATGTCGGTCAGATCAGCGAATGTGCTGCCGGACACGAATGGCGCAATCACCGCCGCACCGTCAAAGGACTTGGCGATTTCCCACGGCAGGCCCTTGGCTTTCAGCTCGGCCTGCTTGTCGCGCAGGGTCAGGTCCAGGGCCGGGGCGAAGCCGGAGATGGCATCGAGCACTTCTTCACGGCTCGGTTTGGTCGACAAAGGTTTGCCGATCAACACCGCGATTTCCGCTTCGTAATGCACCGAGCCACGTTCGGTCGGAATGCTGAAACCACCCTCCAGCGGCACGACGCAACTGCCCGGCTTAATGAACAGCAGCGGTTCTGTAGGCACCGGGTTGTCCAGTTCCTTGGCGTGTTCGGCGTAGTTACGGCCAATGCACACCACTTTCCCCAGTGGGAAGTGAATACGCGTACCGTCGACATACTGGTGCTGATAGCTCATTACCGACTCCTGTTTCGTGCTCTTAACGTTCGAAAATCAAACAGCGAAGATCTTGCCCGGGTTCATGATGCCGTTCGGATCGAACACCGCTTTGACCGCTTTCATGTACTCGATCTCGACCGGCGAGCGGCTGTAGGTCAAGTAATCACGCTTGGTCATGCCCACGCCGTGTTCGGCGGAAATCGAACCGTTGTACTTCTCGACGGTTTCGAACACCCACTTGTTGACGGTCGCGCACTTGGCGAAGAACTCATCCTTGCTCAGGTTTTCCGGCTTGAGGATGTTCAAGTGCAGGTTGCCGTCGCCGATGTGGCCGAACCAGACGATTTCGAAATCCGGGTAGTGTTCGCCGACGATCGCGTCGATTTCCTTCAGGAACGCCGGGACTTTCGACACAGTGACCGAAATGTCGTTCTTGTACGGCGTCCAGTGGGAAATGGTCTCGGAGATGTATTCGCGCAGCTTCCAGAGGTTCTGCAACTGGGTTTCGCTCTGGCTCATCACGCCGTCCAGCACCCAGCCCTGCTCAACGCAGTGCTCGAAGGTTTCCAGGGCGTGGTTGGCCACTTCTTCGGTGGTCGCTTCGAATTCCAGCAGCGCGTAGAACGGGCAATCTGTTTCGAAAGGCGCCGGTACGTCGCCCCGGCCCATGACCTTGGCCAACGCTTTATCGGAGAAGAATTCGAAGGCGGTCAGGTCGAGCTTGCTCTGGAACGCATGCAGCACCGGCATGATCGAGTCGAAATCGGCAGTGCCGAGGACCATGGCGGTGAGGTTTTTCGGTGCGCGGTCCAGACGCATGGTGGCTTCGACCACAAAACCGAGGGTGCCTTCAGCGCCGATGAACAGCTGGCGCAGGTCGTAACCGGTGGCGTTCTTGATCAGGTCTTTGTTCAGTTCCAGCAGATCGCCTTTGCCGGTGACCACTTTCATGCCGGCGACCCAGTTACGGGTCATGCCGTAGCGAATGACCTTGATCCCGCCGGCATTGGTGCCGATATTGCCGCCAATCTGGCTCGAACCTGCCGAAGCGAAATCCACCGGGTAGTACAGGCCTTTATCTTCGGCGACGTTCTGCAGGTGTTCGGTGACTACGCCCGGCTGGCAGACCGCGGTGCGGTCGGTCATGTTCACGTCGAGGATCTGGTTCATGTAGTCGAAGGACACAACGACTTCGCCATTGGCGGCCACGGCAGCGGCGGACAGCCCGGTGCGACCGCCCGACGGCACCAGCGCAACTTTGTGCTCATTGGCCCAACGGACAATGGCCTGGACCTGCTCGGTGGTCTTGGGGAACACGATGGCGGTCGGGGCCGGGGCGAAATGCTTGGTCCAATCCTTACCGTAAGCATTCAGGGAGTCGGCATCGGTCAGCACCTTGCCAGGCTCAACCAGGGTCTTCAGCTCTTCAATCAGGGCAGGATTGGTCATCGACAGAACTCTCGAACAATTCATGGTCATCCTGAGAACGCTTCACGTCGCAGGAATGAGTGTTTAGCGGGGTGCATATGCTAGCATACCGACCCCGCAGGATAGTGCCCAACGGCTATTCTGTGGCGACGGCTTTCCTGCCGTCCGGGTCAGCGTCTGCTGGCTATTTCCTGCCATTTTTCTCCGGGATACAGGTTTACGCAGATGAGCAAGACTTCTCTCGATAAGAGCAAGATCAAGTTCCTTCTTCTCGAAGGCGTCCACCAATCGGCTGTCGACGTCCTCAAGTCGGCGGGCTACACCAGCATCGAGTACCTCACAGGTTCTCTGCCGGAAGCCCAGCTGAAGGAAAAGATCGCTGATGCGCACTTCATCGGCATTCGCTCGCGCACTCAACTGACCGAAGAAATCTTCGATCACGCGAAGAAACTGGTCGCTGTCGGCTGTTTCTGCATCGGCACCAACCAGGTTGACCTTAATGCTGCCCGCGAACGCGGCATCGCAGTGTTCAACGCTCCGTACTCCAACACTCGCTCCGTTGCCGAGCTGGTGCTGGCCGAAGCGATCCTGTTGCTGCGCGGCATCCCAGAGAAGAACGCTTCCTGCCACCGTGGCGGCTGGATCAAGAGCGCGGCCAACTCCTTCGAGATCCGTGGCAAGAAGCTCGGCATCGTCGGTTATGGCTCGATCGGTACTCAACTGTCGGTTCTGGCGGAAGGCCTGGGCATGCAGGTGTACTTCTACGACACCGTGACCAAGCTGCCTTTGGGCAACGCCACTCAGGTCGGTAACCTGACCGAGCTGCTGGGCATGTCCGACATCGTCACCCTGCACGTTCCGGAAACCGCTGCGACCCAGTGGATGATCGGCGAGAAAGAAATCCGTGCGATCAAGAAGGGCGGCATCCTGATCAACGCGGCTCGCGGCACTGTAGTTGAACTGCAAGCGCTGGCGGACGCGATCAAGGACAAGCACCTGATCGGCGCGGCCATCGACGTCTTCCCGGTGGAGCCACGCTCCAACGAAGAAGAGTTCGAAAGCCCGCTGCGTGGCCTGGACAACGTGATCCTGACCCCGCACATCGGCGGTTCCACCGCTGAAGCGCAAGCCAACATCGGTCTGGAAGTGGCAGAAAAACTGGTCAAGTACAGCGACAACGGTACCTCGGTATCGTCGGTGAACTTCCCGGAAGTGGCCCTGCCGGCTCACCCTGGCAAGCACCGTCTGCTGCACATCCACGAGAACATTCCGGGTGTGATGAGCGAGATCAACAAGGTCTTCGCCGAAAACGGCATCAACATTTCCGGTCAGTTCCTGCAGACCAACGAGAAAGTCGGCTACGTCGTGATCGACGTCGACGCCGAGTACTCGGAAATGGCGCAAGAGAAGCTGCAGCACATCAACGGCACCATTCGTTGCCGCGTGTTGTTCTGATAGTGACTTGAGTGACAAAAAAAGGAGACCTTCGGGTCTCCTTTTTCATGGGCGCGACTAACGCTACTTAACGTTGACGGTGATTTTTTCCGACACGATCGGCGGATCGAACGGCATGTGGCCGCTATCGCCCAGTTCCAGCTGCAAGGTGTGCTTGCCCGGCGTCAGCTTGACTTCAGCCTGGGTCTGCGCCTTGCCGAAGTGCAAATGGTTGGCATCGTTGGGGATCGGCGCACCGGCGGCAGGCAGTTTGTCGACATCGATCAGCAGGTGGTGATGGCCGGTGTTCTTGGTGACATCGCCCGCTGGCGCCAGCGCAATGTTCTCGACAGCGAACTTGACGACGACGGTTTGCGGTACCGTGGCTCCGTCCGCAGGAGAAACGATGGACACTTCTGCACCTTTGGGAGCCGGTGTACCAGCCGTTGCCAGCATCGAAGCACCCATCAACAGGCCAGCCAATGCTGCTCGTGACATAAAGGTTTTCATTTTCTTCTCCAGTTTTTTCGTAAAATCCGCGTGGCCATGACAACTTCACGGCCATTCGTTGTCGAAGGCTCTCGACAACCATAGCAAAGCGAGCCTGAACAGAGCGTCGCGATAATGAATTCAAAGGAGTGACCATGCGTTTTCTGCCTGGCCTGATCTGTCTGCTACCCCTTCTGAGCCCTTTGGCTCATGCCGAACTGATTGACGATGTAAACGACCGAGGCGAATTGCGTATTGCCCTTGAGGCTAATACACCGCGCTTCAATTTCAAGGAAGACGGCCAACTCTCCGGCTTCGAAGTCGAGTTGGGGCAACTGCTGGCCAACGAACTGGATGTGCGGGCCGACTTCGTCGTTACCGATTCCGACGACCTGTTGACCGGTGTCGAAAGCGGTAAATACGACATTGCCATCAACCACATAGCAGTGACCCCGGACCTCAAGGATCGTTTCGATTTCAGCGAACCTTACATTCACACTGATGCGCAATTGATCGCGCAGAAGGAAGAGCCGCGTTCGATTCTGCTGGTGCAGTCGCTGACGGAAGAGAAGCCAAAGGTTGGCCCGGCAGTGAGCCTGGCGATTCCGTTTCAGAAAGGTAACCCGGCGTTTCATGCCAGCCTGGAAAACGCGCTGCAGCGGATCAAGGCGGATGGGCGATTGGAGGCACTGGAACAGAAGTGGTTGGGGGCGGATGCGAGTGTGGCGCCCAAACCCTGATTTCAGGGCTGACGAATAACTACTGTGGGAGCGGGCTTGCTCGCGAAAGCGGTGTGACAGTCATAGTTGATGTTGACTGACACACCGCTTTCGCGAGCAAGCC
>NZ_JAHBDP010000021.1:0-7151 GCF_019956495.1 Pseudomonas sp. BF-B-26
CGAATGCGGTGTGTCAGTCGACATCATCTTTGACTGACACACCGCATTCGCGAGCAAGCCCGCTCCCACAAGAATCGTGATCATCCGCGCGGGTGGTGTTTGGCGTGCAGGTCCTGCAAGCGGGCGCGGGCGACGTGGGTGTATATCTGCGTAGTCGACAGATCGCTGTGGCCGAGCAGCATTTGCACCACCCGCAGGTCGGCGCCGTGGTTGAGCAAGTGGGTGGCAAAGGCATGACGCAGGGTATGCGGCGACAACGACTTGCCGATCCCGGCAACCTTGGCCTGGTGCTTGATGCGATGCCAGAAGGTCTGCCGGGTCATCTGCTCGCCGCGCTGGCTGGGGAACATGACATCGCTGGGACGCCCGCCAAGCAGCTCCTGGCGGCCATCGCGCAGGTAACGCTCGACCCAGACAATCGCCTCCTCCCCCATCGGCACCAGCCGCTCCTTGCTGCCCTTGCCCATCACTCGCAGCACGCCTTGGCGCAAATTGACCTGTTCCAGCGTCAGGCTGATCAGCTCCGTCACGCGCAAGCCGCAGGCATAAAGCACTTCGAGCATGGCGCGGTCACGTTGGCCAATGGCTTCGCTCAAGTCTGGGGCCTTCAACAGCGCTTCTACGTCCGCTTCCGACAGAGATTTGGGCAATGGCCTACCGAGTTGAGGCATATCGACGCGTAACGTCGGATCGACCGCGATCAACTTTTCCCGCAGCAGATAGCGGTAAAAGCCGCGCACCCCCGAGAGAAATCTCGCAGTGGAACGGGGTTTGTAGTTCTGCTCCAGGCGCCAGGCCAAGTGATCGAGGATCAGCTCGCGTCCGGCGTTGATCAGCTCCAGGTTTTTTTCCTGCAGCCAGCCGTTGAACAGGGCCAGGTCGCTGCGATAGGCATCGCGGGTGTTATCGGAAAGACCTTTCTCCAGCCACAGCGCGTCAAGAAACTGGTCTATCAAAGGATGATCGATGGCGGGCATAAAGGCTCAGGCAAGACCGACAATACGGTCAGGGAAGATAAATCGCAGGCAACAAAAAAGCAGCCCGTAGGCTGCTTTTTTCTGCATCGGAAGCTGGACTTAAGCCAGTTTTTCCTTGATGCGAGCTGCTTTACCGGACAGGTCACGCAGGTAGTACAGCTTGGCTTTACGTACGTCACCGCGACGTTTAACGGCCATGCTGTCGATTTGCGGGCTGTAGGTCTGGAAAGTACGCTCTACGCCAACACCGTTGGAGATTTTACGAACGGTGAAAGCACTGTTTACGCCGCGGTTACGCTTGGCGATAACAACACCTTCGAACGCTTGCAGACGCGAACGGTCGCCTTCCTTCACTTTCACCTGAACGACAATGGTGTCGCCCGGGGCAAAGGTAGGGATCTCTTTGGTCATCTGCTCTGCTTCGAGTGCAAGGATGATTTTGTTAGTCATGCTGTGCTCCTAAGGTAAATCGTCGGATCTACCATCGATACGTTGTTAACTATCGTCCCGCTCGCGGATGTATTCCTCGAGCAGCTTCTTCTCTTCTCCAGAAAGCGAGCGGCTTTCCAGAAGATCGGCGCGTCGTTCAAAGGTCCTACCAAGGGACTGCTGTAAACGCCAACGCCGGATATGCGCGTGATTGCCACTTAGCAATACGTCGGGAACACGCTGATCCGCATACACCTCCGGTCGGGTGTAGTGCGGGCAATCCAGCAAACCATCCGTAAAGGAATCTTCCTCGGCGGAGTCCGCATGCCCTAAAGCTCCAGGCAGCAGTCGTGTAACCGCATCGATCAGGACCATCGCCGGCAGCTCGCCGCCAGACAGTACATAGTCGCCAATCGACCACTCTTCATCGACATGAGCATCAATAAAACGCTCGTCAATGCCTTCATAGCGGCCGGCAATCAGGATCAATGCATCCAGATTCGCCAACTCGCGTACCGCCGACTGAGTCAGTTGACGGCCTTGGGGGGACAGGTAAATTACCTTCGCCGCCTCCCCGGCTGCTGCCTTGGCCTGAACCAACGCATCTTCCAGGGGCTTGATCTTCATCACCATGCCCGGACCACCGCCAAATGGGCGATCGTCCACAGTGTGATGTCGATCCGTCGTGTAGTCTCGCGGATTCCAACAGGTGAGCTGCAAGAGCCCCTGTTTCACCGCACGACTGGTGATGCCGTACTCGCTGATGGCAGAGAACATCTCGGGAAACAAACTGATCACTTCTACGCGCAGGTTAGCCACGTTTAGAAGTCCGCATCCCATTCCACCTTCATCTCGCCTGCGGCAAGGTCGACGGCCAACACGCATTGCTCCGTATAGGGCAACAGGCGTTCGCGATCATCCAGGCTGCCAGCGCAAGGCTTGACCACCATTACATCATTGGCGCCGGTTTCCAGAAGATGATCGATTTTCCCGAGCAATTGCCCGAGTTGATCAATGACCTTCAGACCTTCCAGCTGGTACCAGTAGTACTCGCCGTCGGTCAATTCAGGGAACAGGTTGCGCGGCACGCAGATCTCATAACCGGCCAGAAGACGCGCTTCTTCACGATCATCAAGACCCTTGAGCTTTGCGACCAGGAACTTGTCGTTCCCGCGTCCGCTGACCAGCTCGACCTGTTTCACATTACCTTCGCGCTTGAGCGTCCAGGTTTTGTACTGCAACAGGTTTTCAGTCGGATCAGTAAAGGAATACACCTTCACTTCGCCGCGAACGCCATGAACCGAATAAATTTTGCCGATAACGATCAAATCATCAGCAACAGCTGGCGTCGCGTTCATATTGCTCAGGCCGCAGCCTTAGCCGCGTCCTTCAACAACTGAGCAACACGCTCAGAAGGTTGTGCACCAACGCTCAGCCAGTAGGCTACGCGCTCTTGGTTCACGGACAGACGGACTTCTTGACCACGAGCAACAGGGTTGAAGAAACCAACCTGTTCCTTGTGCGAACCGTCGCGCGGGTTGCGGCTGTCGGTTACGGTCAAGTGGTAAAACGGGCGCTTTTTGGAGCCGCCAAGGGCAAGACGGATTGTTAGCATGTGAACATCGTTCCTGTAGTCGGTGCTGCAAATCTAAAGGCACAGCGGGCATAGGTGCCCGAAAGGCCGCATATTCTAAGGAATATCCGGACTTTTGCAAATGTCTTTTTCCGACGGTCTTTCGGCCGCCATCAAGATTTGCTATAGAGCCGTCGTTGAAAACGGCCAGTCAGCTCCCGCCAAGTGCGGGTTTGCTGGAGATCCCACTTCCGTGTGGGAGGTGCAAGGGCAAGCCCCCGCGTAAATTAATTACATTCTAGGCGCGCCGCCGCCGGGCAACATACCGCCCATGCCGCGCATCATTTTGGCCATTCCGCCTTTTGCGGAGAACTTCTTCATCATCTTCTGCATCTGCTTGTGCTGCTTGATCAAGCGACCGATGTCCTGCACCTGAGTGCCGGAACCCATGGCGATCCGGCGTTTACGCGAACCGCTGATCATCTCAGGGTCGCGGCGCTCGGCCGGGGTCATGGAATTGATGATGGCTTCCATCTGCTTGAATTGTTTCTCTGCCGCGCCTTGAGCATTGCCCATCTGCGCCAGGTTCATACCGCCGATGTTTGGCAGTTTGTCCATGAGGCCGCCGAGGCCGCCCATGTTTTTCATCTGTTGCAGCTGATCGCGGAAGTCTTCGAGGTCGAAGCCCTTGCCCTTCTTCAGCTTCTTGGCCAGTTTGTCGGCCTTGTCCTTGTCGAGGGTCTGCTCGGCTTGCTCGATCAGACTGAGCACATCGCCCATACCGAGGATGCGCGAAGCAATACGCTCAGGATGGAACGGCTCGAGCGCGTCGCTCTTCTCGCCCATACCGATGAACTTGATCGGCTTGCCGGTGATGGCGCGAACCGACAGTGCAGCACCGCCACGGGCGTCGCCGTCGACCTTGGTCAGGATCACACCGGTCAGCGGCAGAGCATCGCCGAAGGCCTTGGCCGTGTTGGCGGCGTCCTGGCCGGTCATGGCGTCGACCACGAACAGTGTTTCGACCGGGTTGATCGCGGCATGCAGGGCCTTGATCTCGCCCATCATCTCTTCATCGATGTGCAGGCGACCGGCGGTATCGACGATGACCACGTCGATGAATTTCAGTTTTGCTTCTTTAATGGCTGCTTGCGCGATGTCGACCGGCTTCTGGCTCAGGTCGGACGGGAAGAAGGTAACGCCGACTTCACCCGCGAGCATTTCCAGCTGCTTGATCGCTGCCGGACGGTAAACGTCCGCAGACACGACCATGACCGACTTCTTCTTGCGCTCTTTAAGGAAGCGCGCGAGCTTGCCGGCGGTGGTGGTTTTACCCGCCCCCTGCAAACCGGCCATCAGCACGACGGCGGGAGGAACGGCGCTCAGGTTCAGGTCTTCGTTGGCCGCGCCCATCAGGCTTTCGAGTTCGGCCTGGACGATCTTCACGAAGGCCTGGCCCGGCGTCAGGCTGCGCGACACCTCGGTGCCGACGGCGCGTTCCTTGACCGAATTGACGAAGTCCTTGACGACCGGCAAGGCGACGTCAGCTTCGAGCAACGCCATGCGCACTTCGCGCAGGGTGTCTTTGATGTTGTCTTCGGTCAGCTTGGCCTTGCCGGTGACATGGCGCAGCGTCTGCGAGAGACGGTCGGTTAAGTTTTCAAACATTGCGCGATCCTTTCAGGCCCTGTGTAGACCGGGATAATGGCGGCCCAGACCGGAAAAAACATGTGCTCGGCGAGCCTGCGGCGTGGGCAGGTCGCGGATTATAGCGAAGACTGCGTCTGGCGGACACCTCGTCGTCAGGTTGCATGGTCTTTCGTGCTGTGGCGGTTCTATGCCAAACTCAGCGCCTTTCGGGCTTGCCTAACAGGATTTATGCTCCCCTTGTCACCCAGTTTGCTAGCTACCCTCGCCGCCGCCTGCTTATATGCCGCTGCGACCCTCTATCAGGGCACTCGTCTGGCCACCGGTGCCAAGGCGAACAAACGCCTGCTGGTCACGCTCGGCGTGCTCGCCGTGCTGGCTCATAGCGCCAGCCTGTTCACCCACCTGCTGACACCGATTGGCCTGGGGCTGGATTTTTTCAGCGCCGCCAGCCTGATCGCAGCCGCGGTGATTGCCCTGACGCTGTTGGCCTGCGCGCGGATCCCGGTGGAAAACCTGCTTATATTGCTGTTCCCGCTCGGCGCCGCCACCGTGCTGCTCGCACAGTTCGCCCCCGCCGGCACCGTGCAGATCATCGACGAAGAACCGGGCATTCTCGCCCACATCCTGCTGTCGATCCTTGCCTACGGCATGTTCACCATCGCGGTATTCCAGGCATTGCTGCTGCTGGTTCAAGACCATCAGCTCAAGCACAAACACCCGTCGGGCCTGATCAAGAACTTCCCGCCGCTGCAAACCATGGAAAGCCTGCTGTTCGGTTTCCTCTGGGCCGGCTGGACCCTGCTGTCGCTGTCGTTGATCTCCGGCTGGCTGTTCGTTGACAACCTTTTCGCCCAGCACCTGGTGCACAAAACCTTGCTGGCATGCCTGGCCTGGATCGTCTTCAGCGTGCTGCTATGGGGCCGTAATCGCCTCGGCTGGCGCGGCCACAAGGCCATTCGCTGGACCCTCGCCGGTTTCTGCCTGCTGATGCTGGCTTATTTCGGCAGTAAGCTGGTTCGTGAATACATCCTGCATATCTGACGGGCGGCATTAATGGACGACTTGCCCATAGGGCCGATGCTCGCGGTAGTGGCCCTGCTGATTTTATGGTCGGGGCTGTTTACCGCCATCGAAGCTGCGCAACAGCACTTGCTCGCCCAGCGGACAGCTTCGCGCTCGAGCGACAAGCCGGTGGCAAAACTGAGCTTTTCGCTCAACAGCCTGATCCTCTGCAACACCCTGTGCCGCGCACTGGTCGTGGTCATCAGCACCTTGCTGGCGATTTTCACTTGGGCGGAAAACGGTCCATGGGTGGCCTGCCTGGGGGCTGGCGCCGTGCTTCTGGTGTTCGCCGACTACCTGCCGCGTACCATCGCCGTGCGTTATCCGGACGCCGTCCTGGCCCTGGGCAACACCTTGCTGGGCGCGCCACTGAAAATCATCTATCCCGCCGCCTGGTTGCTCAATGGCATAAGCCAGCTGCTGATGCGACCGTTCGCCCGCAAAGTCAAAGTGGTGCAGCAGAGCGAAGACGAGACCCCGAACCATCGGCACGACGATCACGAACACGCCGCCTGCCGCCCACACCCGCTGTCAGGCATCCATGCGCTGGACAACATCACGGTCAACGACATTCTGGTGCCACGCAGTGACGTCGACGGGGTCAATCTGGACGACTCCCTCGAGGAAATCATTGAGCAGCTTCGCGCCAATAAACGCACACGCTTGCCGGTTTTCCACAGCGACATCAATCAGGTCGAGGCGGTGCTCAATACCCGGCAGATCCGCCATCTGCTGCCTGACGCCAGCCTGACCCGTGAGGCACTGCTGGCAGCCTGTCACGACCCCTACTTCGTGCCGGAAAGCACTCCGCTGCAACTGCAGCTGTTGAATTTCCACAAACAACAGCGACGCCTGGGCATGGTGGTCGACGAGTATGGCGAAGTGCTCGGTGTCGTGACCCTGGAAGACATTCTCGAAGAAATCGTCGGCGAGTTCGAAAGCCAGCACAGCCTGGATAACCCGCACATCCACCCACAGGCCGATGGCCGCCTGGTGATCGAAGGGGCGGCGTCGATTCGCGAACTGAACAAGAGCCTGGGCTGGCACTTGCCGAGCGACGGCCCGAAAACCCTCAGCGGGTTGGTGACCGAGGCGCTGGAAACGATTCCGGACAGTGCGGTATGCCTGAAGATCGGGCGTTATCGGCTGGAGATCCTGGAGACGGAAGATAATCGGGTCACGCGGGTTTTGATCTGGCATACCAGCTCGGCTCCAGCAGTTATTTGAACCCTGCCCCCGACCTGTGGCGAGGGAGCTTGCTCCCGCTGGCCTGCGAAGCAGGCCAATCACAGACGCTGCATTTATCCTGACAGCACCCATCCAGCCTTTTTGCGGCCGCTGCGCGCCCGAGCGGGAGCAAGCTCCCTCGCCACAGAAGCCATAGGCAACCCTGGCCCCTTGTTCGATCGTTAGCCTCCTTCCTATAATCATCCCCGCTTACCCAAGCCCCGCCATACCCC
>NZ_JAHBDP010000033.1:0-124913 GCF_019956495.1 Pseudomonas sp. BF-B-26
GGCGGTGTGTCAGTCGACATTTATAGTGACTGACACACCGCCTTCGCGAGCAAGCCCGCTCCCACAGTAGATTGGTGTTATATGCCGCGATCTCAGAGGTGATCCGCATCAATGATCGCCTTGGCAAAGGCCTGCGGATCTTCCTGCGGCAAGTTGTGGCCGATGCCGCCGTTGATGAGTCGGTACTCATATTTGCCAGTGAAACGCTTGGCATAATCCTCGGCAGCCGGATGTGGCGCCCCGTTGGCATCACCTTCCATGGTGATGGTCGGCACCGTAATCACCGGGGCCTTGGCCAGCCGCTGCTCCAGCGCTTCATATTGAGGTTCGCCCTGAATCATGCCCAACCGCCAGCGATAGTTGAAGATCGTAATAGCCACATGATCGGGGTTGTCCAGGGCCACCGCGCTGCGGTCGAAAGTCGCGTCGTCGAAAGCCCATTTCGGGGAGGCCAGCTCCCAGATCAACCTGGCGAAGTCGTGGCGATTTTTTTCGTAACCGGCCTGGCCGCGTTCGGTAGCGAAGTAGAACTGGTACCACCATTGCAGCTCGGCCTTGGGCGGCAACGGATTCTTGCCGGCGGCCTGATTGCCGATGAGGTAGCCGCTCACCGAAACCAGTGCCTCCACCCGCTCCGGCCAGAGCGCCGAAACGATGTCCGCCGAGCGCGCACCCCAGTCGTAGCCACCGAGCACCGCCTTCTTGATCTTAAGCGCATCCATAAAGTCGATGACGTCACTGGCCAACGCGGCGGGCTGGCCGTTGCGAACCGTCTTGTCGGACAGGAAATGCGTGTCGCCGTAGCCCCGAGCATACGGGATCAGCACCCGGTAACCCTTGGCCGCCAACAAGGGCGCCACTTCGCTATAGCTGTGAATGTCGTAGGGCCAACCGTGCAGAAGAATCACCACCGGACCCTCGGCGGGGCCGACTTCGGCGTAGGCCACGTTCAGCAACCCAGCGTTGACATGCTTCAGAGGGCCGAAGGGGTCCGCCTTGAGAGTGCCGGCGCTGGCCACCACTGGCTCTGGCGTCGTGGTTTGCGCATTGGCAGCACCAAGGGCACCTAACTGCATCAGCGCGAAAGCGAGGATCGATGGGCCAAAGAAACGACGACGTGAGTCGTTTTTTTTGCTCAACACATTCATCTTCATGGTGATTCCCCTGGAAGTCATTGACCTGGTGTTCTGGACGTCGTGAGTCAGCCATCGCGGGTTGATGAGCAGACTGCGCGTTCATCGGTTTTGGCAGCGATCAGCGTAGTGAAAAGATCAACTGCCCTGATTGCTGCACTCTGCGAACTTGCTGTAATCGAGGACTTTCTGCGCGCCGCTGGAATCGAGGTAGGTCAGGCGGGCATCGACAATGCCGCAATTACCGCCGCCGTTGTTGACGATGGAAACCACTTTCTTGATATCCAGGTGGGTGCCGTGAGAAGTTGTCTGCGACGGCGCTTGAACATCGGCATGGGCCGAAAACGCTGCAACGTTCAGGACCGCGAAGAAGCTGGCGGCAATCAGTGTGTTCCAGTTCATGGTGATTTCCTCAGGGTTGCAAATGGGCCGTGGTTGCGAGGCAAGCTGTGTTGTCTCGATGGAACCCATTTAATCGGCCCGAGGTATCTGCCATGTGTCGTAGAACCGGAATTAATAAGGCGTAAGGTGTCTCCGGGGGCAGCAGATACAGTGCGATACAAAGCGAACAAACAGAGGCTTGAGCGATGGAACATGTGAACCACATCCTGATCGTCGACGACGACCGGGAGATTCGCGAGCTGGTCGGCAATTACCTGAAGAAAAACGGCCTGCGCACCACGGTGGTTGCCGATGGCCGGCAGATGCGCAGCTTTCTTGAAGCCAATCAGGTGGACCTGATCGTGCTGGACATCATGATGCCTGGCGATGACGGCCTGCTGCTGTGCCGCGAATTGCGCTCGGGCAAACACAAAGCCACACCGATCCTGATGCTCACCGCACGCAACGACGAAACCGATCGCATCCTCGGCCTGGAAATGGGTGCCGACGACTACCTGACCAAACCCTTCGCTGCCCGCGAACTGCTGGCGCGGATCAACGCCGTGTTGCGCCGTACGCGGATGCTGCCGCCCAACCTGTTGATCACCGAAACTGGCCGATTGCTGGGCTTCGGCCGCTGGCGCCTGGACACCACCGCCCGGCACTTGCTCGACGAAGACGGCACGATGGTGGCCCTCAGTGGCGCCGAATACCGTCTGCTGCGGGTGTTCCTCGATCACCCGCAACGGGTGCTCAGCCGTGACCAACTGCTCAACCTGACCCAGGGTCGCGACGCCGACCTGTTCGACCGCTCGATTGATTTGCTGGTGAGCCGTCTGCGCCAGCGATTGATGGATGACTCACGGGACTCGACCTACATCAAAACCGTGCGCAGCGAAGGCTACGTGTTCTCCTACCCGGTGGAATTGCTCGGCGCAGAATCATGAAGCTCTACCCCTGCAGAACCTGAGGAGACTTTTTCATAGGGTTTTGTATCCGTCTGTATAAGATGTGGCGTTGTTGTCAGGCGAGCGGCGAGTGCCTTGGCCTGGCTCGCGACGTCGGTCACTGCGGTGCTTTCCCACCACATGCCGCGCAACGGTGGGCCCATGGCGAACAGACGGCTGGCGGCTTGCTCATCGGCGCCTAACACCGCGCCATCGACTGCCGCCGCAATCCCCAGTGCCAACGGCCCCGGCCGGACAAGTCCGCGGGCCAGCAGTTGCTGTGGCAGCGGTCGAGCCACTCGCCGCCAGTCGTATTCGATGCCGCTGGAATTGATCAATGCCGCGCCGCTGACAATGCTGGTTTCTGCTTCACCCCGACGCCGAATGCGGATACTCACTGCTCCGTCCGCTGAAGGCTCCAGCCCTTTGAACGACGCGGCCTGAATCCGTAATCGGCCTTCATTGTGCAATCGCTCCACCAGCTCGGCACTCAACGGCGGCGAGCGATGGTGATGACTTTCCCACCACGGCCGCACATGCCGCACAAACTGTCGACGCTGCACGTCCGTTGCCTGATTCCACAAACGGCCAATATGCGCGCGCACGGTGTCGAGCGGTGCCTGCCAGTCGATGCCTTGAGCGATGGCGTCCCGGCAATGCCGACGCAGTTCGCGCACCAACTGTCGCGGTGTACGAATGCTCTGATCCTCGGCGAGAAAATCTGACCAGGCCGGTGGCTGACGACGCACATGAGGCAGCAAGCCATGCCGGGAAAACACTTCGATCGGCCCGCGATGCCCGGCCTGTTCCAGCGACACCACGGCATCGACCATGGTCAGGCCCGAACCGATGATCAGCACGGTCGACTGCGGATCGAGTTGCTGCATGGCCGCGACGTCCCACGGATCAAGCGCCGCCGCGTTCAAGCCGCTGGACTCGGTCTGTGGCGTACGCGCCGCGGGAAACATCCCCGTGGCCAACACCGCATAAGCGCCCTGCAAGTGTTGCCCATCGCTCAACGTCAGCAACACAGAATCGTCCCGGGTCTGCAGGTCAACCACCTCGGCCCGCACATGCTCGACCGTTGACCCGTTCAACGCCCCCACCGCTTGCGCTTCGGCCAGGCGCTGCTGCACGTACAGGCCGAAAATCCCCCGGGGCGGGAACAATTCGCTGACCGACACATGTTGCTCGTCAGACTCCGGCCAGCCGCCGGCCGCGATGTACTCGGTCAGCCATTGGGTCAGGTCGTCGGCGTTGTCCGGGTCAACGCTCATCCGCGCCGCATTGCCGTTGAGCGTATGGCCCAGTTCGACCGCGCTGTACGCCTCGCCCCGTCCCAGTTCGGCGCGGGGTTCGATCACCAGCACCTGGCGTTTGCCCGGCAGGCGCAACAACTGCGCCGCCAGCATTGCGCCGCTGAGGCCGCCGCCGACGATCAGGATGTCCGCGTGGCGGATGGCGTCGGTTGCCTGTCCGCTTTGGGTTTCAGTCATGGCGTTCTCACTGCTCAGTGTTTACCTAAATAGAAGTCATGCAGATCGCCCCGCGCCAACAGCGCCTCGCTCCCCCCGGACAGCACCACTCGGCCGGTGTCGAGAACGTAGGCCGTCGTTGCGTACTTGAGCGCCACATTAATGTTTTGCTCGGCAATCAGGAAGCTCACCTGCTCCTCGCGATTGAGCTGGGCGATGATCTCGAAAATCTCCTGGACGATAATAGGCGCCAAACCCATGGAAGGCTCATCAAGCAGTACCAAAGTAGGACGCGTCATTAAGGCCCGGCCTATGGCGACCATCTGCTGCTCGCCCCCGGACGTCAGCCCGGCCTGGGTTTTACGCTTGGTTTTCAGGCGTGGGAACCAGGCATAGATTCGCTCCAGATCACGGGCCATGTCCTGACGACTCAAGCGCCGGACAAACCCGCCGCTGCGCAGGTTGTCCTCGATCGTCAGTTGCGGGAACACATGCCGACCTTCCAGCACATGCACCATCCCTTGGCGCACTCGCAGGCTCGGATCGACGCCAGCCGTGTCATGCCCGAGAAACTTGATCGTCCCGCGACTGACCTCCGCCCGCTCGGCCCGAACCAACCCGGAAATCGCCTTGAGCGTGGTGCTTTTGCCCGCGCCGTTGGCGCCGAGCAACGCGACGATGCCACCCTTGGGCACCGACAGCGACACTCCAGCGACGGCCAGGATCGCGCCGTCGTAGATCACTTCAATGTCGCTGACTTGCAACAGGTCATTGGCAGCAATGTCACTGGCGGCTTGGCTCATGGGTTATTCATCCCCGTTGCAGGTGCGTGGATTCAGGCCTTTTTCCTTGGCGAAGGCCGCGGATTTTTCATCGATCAAGGGACGCAGCAACGCGCGATCCGCCGCAATCCAGTCGCTGATCAACGTCCAGTTGGCGCCGTCCCATTGCTGCACCCGCGCTGAACCGCCACCTTCGTGGTCACGGCAGGACAGCTTGAGGTTCTGCATCAGGCCGAGGTAGCCCATGTCCTTGAGGCGCGCGTCGTCGATATTCAGATGTTCCAGACCCCAGCGTCCCTCTTCGCCATTCAAAGGACGCTTGCCGAATTTGCCTTGAGCCGTGCGAATCGCTTCC
Source organism: Pseudomonas sp. BF-B-26 (assembly GCF_019956495.1). Lineage (NCBI taxonomy): Bacteria > Pseudomonadati > Pseudomonadota > Gammaproteobacteria > Pseudomonadales > Pseudomonadaceae > Pseudomonas > Pseudomonas sp. BF-B-26. Next base: position 5,074 of record NZ_JAHBDP010000033.1, read on the forward strand.
ACCATCACTGCCGCGTTCACCAGCCCGGAGTTGTAGTAGACGCTGCCAAAATTCTTCAGGTCCTTGAGGTCGCTTTTGCCCTTGTCGAGGATGGACTGCTTGAGGCGTTTGTGGATCTCGAAATCAGTGCCGGCCGGGTACGGCGTCAGCGCCAGATAACCTTTGGCAGCGGCGCCTGCGGGCAATACGTCTTCGCTGGAACTGGCCCAGATGTCGCCGACGATATGGTCCACCGGGAAGCCAAAACGCGCGGCCGTCTTGACCGCCACCGGCGTCGACACGCCCCAGGTGCGCAGGAACACCCAGTCCGGGTTGACCTGGCGAATCTGTCGCCATTGCGCCGATTGTTCGTTGCCCGGATCGGCCACCGGAATCTGGATGTTTTCGAAGCCGTACTTCTCGGCCAGCAACTTCAGCGGGCCGAGGGTTTCACGCCCATACGCCGAGTCGTGATAGACCGTGGCGATCTTCTTGCCCTTGAGTTTGTCGAAGCCTCCCTCGCGCTGGGCGATGTAGTTGATCAGGCTGGAGGCCTCGCTATAGAAGGTCAGCATCACCGGGAAGTTGTACGGGAACACCGTGCCGTCAGTAGCTTCGGTGCGACCGTAACCGAGGGTAATCAGCGGGATTTTGTCGACTTCCGCCCGCTCGCTCAGCGCATAGGCTGCCGGCGCGCCGTTGGGTGAATAGATCGCCACCGGGGCGCCATCCAAACCTTTTTTGAAGCGCTCGTAGCATTCGATGCCCTTCTCCGCCGTCCACTCGGTTTCGCATTCCTGCCAGACCAGTTTCACGCCGTTGATCCCGCCTTCCACATCGTTGATGTAGTTCAGGTAATCGAGCATGCCGGCCCACACTTGCACACCGCTGGAGGCGTAAGCGCCGACACGGTAAGTGGCCAACGGGAAGAATTGCTGGTCCGGCGAAGCCTGAACCATCGGCACCGCACTGCCAAAAACCGACAGCGTCAGGGCGGCGCCGGCCAGGGAACGTTTCAAGGATGCACGCATGTTGTCTCTCTAATCGTTGGGGAATTCAGAAGCGCAGCGGCCAGTGGCTCAGCCGCTCACGAAGGTTGCTCAACAGGCGGATCAGGCCTTCCGGTTCCTTGATCAGGAACAGGATGATCAGCACGCCGAAAATGATTTTTTGCAGGTTCTGCAATTGGCCGGCGTCCACCGAACCGCCGAACAACGCTTGCCCGGCGTGGCTGAGCAGGATCGGCAGCAGGCTGATAAACGCAGCGCCCACGAAGTTGCCGGCGATGCTGCCCATGCCACCAATAATGATGATGAAGAGGATCTGGAACGATCGATTGATATCGAAGCTGCTGGCGCTGGCGGTGCCCAGATAGGCGAAGGCCCACAGTGCCCCGGCGATGCCGAGGTAAAACGAGCTGACGGCGAACGCCAGGTGCTTGTAGCGCACCACCGGAATGCCGATCACAGCGGCGGCGGTGTCCATGTCGCGGATCGCCATCCAGTTGCGACCAATCTGGCTTTTCACCAGGTTCACCGCGACCCAGGTCAATAGCAGAACAGTGGTCAGGGTCAGCAGATAACGCCCCAACGGCGTGTTCAGGTCATGGCCGAACAGCGCCAGTTTGGGTGCGGAAATGGTCCCGGACGATCCGTAGTTGTAAAACCAGGGGAATTTGACGAACAACCACTCCAGAAAGAACTGTGCGGCCAGCGTGGTGACCATCAAGTAGAAGCCTTTGATCCGCGAACTCGGCAGGCCGAAGACAAAGCCCACCACGGCGCTGATCAGCCCGCCACCGAGCAAGGCGACCGGCAGGCCAAGTTCAGGCAACCGGAGCAAAAATCCATAGGTGGCAAACGCCCCGACCGCCATGAACCCGGCCGCACCGACCGAGGTCTGGCCGGTGTAACCCGTGAGCAAATTCAGGCCGAGCCCGGCCAGGGACAGCACCAGAAACGGAATCAGAATCGCGTTCAGCCAGTAGTCGTTACCGGTCAGCGGCACGACGACGAAAGCGATCAACAACAGGCCGAGCAGTCCAAGTGGCACACGGCGCTGGATCAACACCGACGGTGCGGTTTCGCGGGTAAGGGAAATTGACATGGTTTCAGACTCGCTCGATGGCGCGTTCGCCGAACAGGCCGGCGGGACGGATGTACAAGAAGGCCAAAGCCAGGAAGTAAGCAAACCACGGGGTGATGCCGCCGCCGATCAGCGGGCCGATGTAAACCTCGGCGAGGTTCTCCGCCGCGCCGACAATCAGGCCGCCGACAATCGCCCCGCCAATCGAGGTGAAACCGCCAATGATCAACACCGGCAAGGCCTTGAGCACCACCAGCGACAAGGAAAACTGCACACCTTGCCGCGCGCCCCAGAGCAATCCCGCCACCAACCCGACTACACCGGCCACCGCCCAGACGATCTGCCAGATGCGGTTGAGGTTGATACCGATCGACAACGCAGCCGTGGTGTCATCGGCCACGGCGCGCAGGGACACACCGATGCGGGTTTTGTTGAACAGCAGCGCCAATACCGTCACCAACACGATGGCCGCGGCGGCGGCGATCAGGTCGAACTGGCTGACCATCAGCCCGCCGATAAACAGCGGCACGTCGTCGATGCCCAGGTCCAGCGCCCGCACCTGCGAGCCCATCAAACCCTGAGCCAGGCCTTCGATGATGAACGACAGCCCGAGGGTGGCCATGAACAAGGTGATCTGCGAGCGATTGACCAAGGGCCGCAGCACCAGCCGCTCGATCAGCAACGCCCCGATGATCATCACCGCCACCGTCAGCAACAACGCCAGAGCAAACGGCACGCCCTGATCGTGCAGGCTGACGAAGGTCAGCGCGGCGAACAGCAACATCGCGCCCTGGGCGAAATTGAACACACCGCTGGCCTTGTAGATCAGCACGAATCCAATCGCGACCAGCGAATACATGGTCCCGGCGAGGAGGCCGCCGAGCAGGGTTTCCAAGAAGAACGTCATCAGTGAACCACTCCCAGATACGCCGCGATCACGTCGGGATTGGCCTGCACTTCGGCCGGTGTGCCGTCGCCGACTTTGCGTCCGTAATCGAGCACGACCACGTGGTCGGACAGGCCCATCACCACGCTCATGTCGTGCTCGATCAACACCACCGTGGTGCCGAGGTCGCGGTTGACGTCGGCAATGAAGCGCGCCATTTCCTGCTTCTCTTCGGCGTTCATCCCGGCCATCGGCTCGTCCAGCAGCAACAGGCGCGGCCCCGCGATCAAGGCACGACCGAGCTCTACGCGCTTTTGCAGGCCGTAAGAAAGATTGCCCACCGGCACATCGCGGTGAGCCTGAAGTTCGAGGAATTCGAGAATGCCCTGAGCCTGTTGGCGAAAGTCTTCAGCCTCACGGCGGGCTCTCGGCAAGCCCAGCGCCTGTTCGATGAAACTGCTGCGCAGGTGCCGGGACAGGCCCGTGAGGATGTTGTCGATCACACTCATCTTCTTGAACAGCGCATTGTTCTGGAAGGTGCGGCCGATGCCGCGTCGTGCGGCGGTCAGCGGATCGATACGTTTAAACGGTTGCTGCTCAAAGACAATCGAGCCGGCATCGAAGCGGTACACGCCGTTCAGCACATTGAGCAGCGAACTCTTGCCCGCGCCGTTGGGGCCGATCAGTGCGCAGATCTCGCCACGACGTACGTCGAACGAGAGTTCGTTGATCGCCTTTACGCCTTTGAAGGACAGGGAAATACCGCTGACTTGCAGGATGGAATCGGTCGAGCTCATGCGATGTCTCGTTTGAATTCGGATAACCAGGCAGGCGTTGGTTGAGCGTCGGGGGCGCGCGTGGCTTGCCAGATGAAATGCAGGTTGTGAAAGCCCAGCAGTCGACGAACGCGGTTTTTGATCAGGCGTTGCAGGCCTTTTTCCGGGTGGGCGATGGCCCAGTCGCAGAGGCGTCGGCGCCAGGTGCCAAGCGGCGCGAGACGACTTTCAATTTCTGCGGCCAGTAGATGCAGGCGCTCACCGGATAACAGCAATCCCGAGGGTGCCACTTCACGACGGTCGCGGCTGGCGCTGCCAGGGCTTTCCGGGAACGCCAGGGCGTGGCCGCTGGTCAGCCATTGTTCGAGCAAAACGCTGAGACCGGCCTGCCATTGGGTGCCCTCTTCGCTCCACAGTTGCGGGCGTTGCCACCAACGGCTGAGGCGTTGCGCAGGTTCGACCGGCCCGAGCAGTTCGGGGAAATCCAGCAGCGATTGGCCTTGGCTGAGCCAGAGCTGTTGCGTCTGTCGTGCCTGGACAAACGCGTGAGTGGGGCGACTGCGCCATAGGGTTTTGTGCAGAGCTTCTGCATCGAGGTTGTCCGGTAGCGTCAGCAGTTCACCGCCGATGTGCTGCGCAGCCAGTGCCAGCAGCAATAGATTCGGCTCGAAGGCGCCGCTCAACGCCAGACGCGATGCTTCGGTGAATCCTTGCTGTCGCAAACCGTCGGCCAAACGCTCGACATCGCGCAAGGCATCGATCCAGCGCCAGACGAACCACTGGCCATGGCGCTTGTGCCGCAAGGCCGGTTGCAAGGGGCTGACCTGAGCCCAGTGGCGCAATTGCTCCAAAGCCTTGGGCAGATCGACCCGCCACTCTGTGGTGTCCGCGATTGGCGGACGTTTGAGTTCGTGCACGCTCATTGGCATACCTCCTATCCATGGGCAAAAAGCGTGCGGTGGTCCGCTGGGCTGAAGGGTTGGCACCGCCCTCTGTGGGAGCGGGCTTGCTCCGGGCGGCGCTCCGACGAAAGCGGTCTTACAGGTGACATTGATGTTGGATGTTCTGGCCTCTTCGCGAGCAAGCCCGCTCCCACAGGGGATTTGTGTGGTGTTCAAGTCTTCTATGCGGACGCCACTTTCTTCTCTTGCTGCCGCAACGCCGCCAGGTCTCGATAACCCGCACCCGGATGAATCTCCGGCAATCTCGGCCCTTCCCCAAACAGCTTCTCGCGCAAGGTCCCCGGCGCGTATTCGGTTTTGTAGACCCCACGCTTCTGCAACTCCGGCACCAGCAATTCCACAGCGTCGATGAAGGTTTCGTGAGTCAATGCATAGGCCAGGTTAAAGCCGTCCACATCGGTGTCCTCGACCCACTCCTGCAACAAGTCGGCGACGGTCTCGGGGCTGCCGACAAACAACGGACCAAAACCGCCGATGCCCACCCAGTCAGCCAATTCGTTGGGGGTCCAGACCTTGTTCGGGTCCGCCGTGGAGAACGCTTCCACCGCCGATTGAATAGCATTGGTGTGCACATGCTTGAGCGGCTCATCAGGCTTGAACTGGCTGAAATCAATCCCGGTCCAGCCAGAGATCAACGCCATCGCGCCTTCGTAACTGACCCAGGTTTTGTATTCCTCAAACTTGGCCTTGGCCTTGGCGTCGGTCTCGCCAAGGATCACGGTTTGCAGGTTGAAGATCAGGATCTTCGACGGATCTCGCCCGGCTTCGGCAGCCCGACGGCGGATGTCGGCAACGGTTTTCTTCAGCAGCACTTTCGACGGTGCAGCAACGAACACACACTCGGCATGCTCAGCGGCAAACTGCTTGCCGCGACTCGATGCGCCAGCCTGATAGAGAACCGGAGTGCGTTGCGGCGAGGGTTCGCAGAGGTGAATACCCGGCACCTGGAAGTGCTTACCGACATGCTGGATTTCGTGGATTTTGCTCGGGTCGCTGAAGATCCGCCGCTCGCAATCCCGCAGAATCGCCCCCTCTTCCCAACTGCCTTCCCAGAGTTTGTAGCAAACCTCCAGGTACTCTTCGGCGAAGTCGTAACGGGCGTCGTGTTCGGTCTGGTTTTTTTGGCCGAGGTTCTTCGCACCGCTTTCCAGATAAGAGGTGACGATGTTCCAGCCAGCACGGCCCTTGGTCAGATGGTCGAGCGTCGACAGGCGTCGGGCGAATGGATACGGGTGTTCGAACGACAGCGACGCGGTCAGGCCGAACCCCAGATGCTCGGTGACCAGCGCCATCGGCGGAATCAATTGCAGCGGATCGTTGACCGGCACCTGCGCCGCCTGACGGATCGCCGCATCACCATTGCCGTTGTAGACGTCGTAGATGCCCAGCACATCGGCAATGAACAAGCCGTCGAACTTGCCGCGCTCGAGGATTTTCGCCAGATCGGTCCAGTACTCCAGATCCTTGTATTGCCAGGAGCGATCTCGCGGATGCGCCCACAGACCCGGCGACTGGTGACCGACGCAGTTCATGTCAAAGGCGTTGAGACGAATTTCACGGGCCATCAAACGACACTCCGAACGCTGGGGGATGGATGCCGTTGAGGCGGAAGTTGCCGATGAGGTGGCGCTTCCAGCGCAGCGGATCATCCAGTGATCCGGGCAATGCGGTGCGTTGGCCGGTGAGTTCGAATTCAACGTTGCTGACGGCATTTAACGCGTCGGCGCTGGCCAGGTGCGATTCGGCGATGGCGACGCTGATTTCCGTGTCGTCATCAACGCTGCTCCGAAAGTCTTCGGCGCGTTCGAGCAGCGCAGCGGCGACTTCGATGCGGATGTGCAAGTCGCCGAAGCGGCTGATGACGAAAGGATCATCCGTGGCTTGAGCCTGCTGGCGGACGAAACGCAACGTCGCATCAAGCACGCTGCGAGCGTTGTGCAGGTCGTGCTGACTTTTGGCCAGGGGCTGCCCGGCAATAATCGGTTGGGTCAAAGCGTTCATGGTGGGTTCCTCAGTTCCAGGCGTGGCGCGCAGGCTTCACGCCGTTGAGCAGGTAGTTGCCAATCAGGTGGTATTTCCAGCGTGCCGGATCATGCAGGGTGTGCGTCCGGGCGTTGCGCCAGTGGCGGTCGAGGTTGAATTTGCCGAGCACCGAGCGAGTACCGGCCAGTTCGAAGAGTTTGCTGCTGGCAAGCAAGGCGATCTCGGCGGACAGCACTTTGGCCTGGGCGACCACCACCGAAGCGCGGGCCACCGTGTCTTCGTTGGGGTCGAGCAAGGCGTGGTCGATTGCGCGGCCGGCCTTTTTGAGGATCGCTTCGGTGCCGTGGACCCGCCATTCGAGGTCGCCGATCGCAGCGATGCTGAATGGGTCCTGCCAGCCGTGATCCTGTCCGCTGTCGATCCATGGCCGGGCTTCACGGGCGTAGCGTTTGGTTTCTTCCAGAGCGCCGACGGCAATGCCGGTGTCCACGGCCGCCTGAATGATTTGTGAAATCGGGCCGTCGGCGGTGGGTTCATCAAAAGCCTTGTGGGCTGGGATCACAGCACTGAGCGGGACCTTCACCTCGTTCAGGGTGACACCACCGCTGGCCGTGGTGCGCTGGCCGAAACCGTCCCAGCTGTCGATAACGGTCAAGCCGGGAGTGTCGCGTTCGATGAAGGCGATGAAGGCCTTGTTCACTTCATTGACCGCCACCGCTGGCACTATGTGCGCGAACAGAGCGCCGGTGCAGTAGAACTTTTCGCCGTCGATTTGCGCGGTGTCTTTATCGAAACGGATTCGGGTTTCGAAGGCCCCGGCATTTTTGCTTTTGGATTCGGAGAACGCGTTGCCGAAACGGTAGCCCTTCAGGACTTTGCCAAAGTAGTAACGCTTCTGCTCTTCGGTGGCGGTTTGCAGCAGGATGTCGAGCACGCCGAGGTGGTTTTGCGGGATCTGGCCCAGGGACGAATCGGCAGAGGAAATGATCTTGATCACCTCAGCGACGGTCACATAGGAAACGCCAGCGCCGCCGTACTCCTTGGGAACGGTGATGCCCCAGAGGCCGCTGGCGGAAAACTCGTCGAGCTCGGCGATTGGCAGGCGTCGCTCGCGATCCCGCACGCTGGCTTCAATGGCAAAGCGTGCAGCGAGCTTGTGGGCGACGGCGATGGCTTCGGCATCAGAGTGAATGACGTGGGCGGTGCGAGGGGATTGAGCTGAGATTGTCATAATGCGACTCCTGCGTCGGGTGAACACCCAAGAGCCAATACAGAAGTCGTGCCAACATAATTATTCTTTATTAATCAATAAATTACTGATTTTTTTAATTACGTCACAAACCGAAGCGAGACAATCTGTGGATTTACTGTTCCTCGGCAAACACTAATGACAGAAAAAAATGCTCGACCTCTTCGCGAAAGTCGAGCATTTCGTCAACCAATACAACTATTAGTTAGTGCGCGACATGGTAATAGATTGGATCAGAGAAGCTTGCGTTAGCTCCACCATAATAAATAATGTAACTGAACTTTTTTTGCGGCCCAGTATGTTCAAGCAAGTGCACTCTAGATATGTTTACTGAAAAAAAACCATCGACCCACTCTCCGACAGGTGCATCCGAAACCATCTCCTTATCTGCAATAAACACGCTGATAAGGTCGTCTGGTGTGTGATTAGGAGGCTCAGGAATGCGAGCGGTAGCACCATCTGGAACATCTTTCAGGTTGATCACTCCATCTACAGCTTCTGGAACAACAAGCGGTAATAAGTTCATTTCTCCAATTCCTTTCAGTTGACGTTCGACCGACCTGGTTGCCTGATGGACCAGGACAAAATAGCAGCGCGCTGAAGGCCATTTGAAAGACAATTACTGCGCCCGTCTACTGTCAGAAATAACAGGTACCCCACCCTTTCCGATCAGCGGTAGGAGGTCAAGTCACAACATTACGAACAAACCGTGCGGCCACGGCCCCATCATTGCGGGTGAATACCCAGATCAGTTACAGAAGTCGTGCCTGTTATTAATAGGGTTATTAATAGGGTTATTAATCAGCTACTTATGGCTTATTCAACGAAAACACACTCACTAAAAAATGCAATATATTCAATCACGGTTCCCCTGCCAACAGCCAGGCCTGCCTCACAAGCGCATCGACACGCCTAATTCGAGCACTTCGCTTTGTTGGAATGGATCGTCGACCCAATACCGAATCCGCATTCCCACACTGTTAATAAACGCGCAAGCAGGAATCACAAATAATGCCCCACCACCAGTAAGTGGGGCCGTTAATGTTTTGGAAGTGCCGCCATTGTTGTATTCGAGGGTCACCTGGATGCCCGGATAGACACCCCGGTTCAATACAATTTTGACCTGAGCGCCGGCTACGACATCTTCGAGAAAGACAATGTCGCCGCAGGCCACCGGCAGTACGGGTGCAGGTAAAAGCGCTGACGGCTTTTTGTGATGAATAGACATATATGAACCCAATGTTGAGGAGTGGACCGTCATCCACCGGTGCACTCATCAATATCTGGATCCGAGGCCAATCGTCTACTGTAAGAAGTAACAGGTATATATGTGTTTGACGTGGCGAAATCAGCGCCGATCAAATCACCACATTTCGCACAAACCGCGCCGTCACCGGCCCATCGTTGCGATAGGCATGGGGCTGATTGCTGGCGAACATGTAGAACTCGCCGGCAGCGATCTCATGGGGTGTTTCACCCAGCATCAGCGTCAGGCAGCCTTCGAACACGTAGATCTGCTCACTCCAGCCCTCGGCGTCCGGTTGCGACGGATAAATCTCCCCTGGTTGCAGACACCATTCCCACTGTTCCACCTCGCGGGTAGCCGTGGCTTTGGACAGTAAAACGGCTTTGCTGCCAGGAATCTTCCCGGCCCAGGCCACTTCGTTGATGCGGCTCGGGTCGCGGGCATCCGGGGCCTGGATCAGGTCGCTGAATGCGACGTCGAGCGCTTCGGCCACGCGGTCGAGGGTGGTCAGGCTGACATTCTTCTCGCCGGCCTCGATGGCCACCAACATCCGGCGGCTGACGCCGGATTTTTCCGCCAGCGTCGCCTGGCTCATGTCGGCGGCGTGGCGCAAGCGTCGAACGTTCTGGCTGACGTGCTGGAGGACCGAAGCCCGCTGCGTGGAATCTTTGTGCACTATATTGCTCACTCGGTGGGGTTGGGCAGTATACTGCGCAACATTCGGCGCATTGTGCGTCCCCCTTCAGGTAGCGCGCAAGCTCATGACGTCGGTGAATACCCCTCACACTTCCTCCCGTTTCTCGCGGTTCAGCAAGGCCGAGTGCGTGCTTGTGCTGATCACCATGGTCTGGGGCGGCACCTTCTTGCTGGTGCAACATGCGATGACCGTCAGCGGGCCGATGTTCTTCGTTGGCCTGCGCTTTGCCGCGGCGGCGATCATTGTTGCGCTGTTTTCCTGGCGACACCTGCGTGATCTGACCCTGTTCGAATTGAAGGCCGGGGCCTTTATCGGCGTGGCGATCATGCTCGGTTATGGTTTGCAGACCGTCGGGTTGCAGAGCATTCCCAGCAGTCAGTCGGCGTTTATTACCGCGTTGTACGTGCCCTTTGTGCCGTTGCTGCAATGGCTGGTGCTGGGACGGCGTCCGGGGTTGATGCCGAGCATCGGGATCATGTTGGCGTTTACCGGGTTGATGTTGCTGTCAGGACCGGCGGGTGCCTCGTTCAATTTCAGCCCTGGCGAAATCGCCACGTTGATCAGCGCCGTGGCGATTGCGGCGGAGATCATTCTGATCAGCACCTATGCCGGCCAGGTCGATGTGCGACGGGTGACGGTGGTGCAATTGGCGGTCACCTCGGTGCTGGCGTTTTTGATGGTGGTGCCGACTCAGGAAAGGATTCCGGACTTCTCCTGGCTGCTGTTATGCAGCGCGTTGGGCTTGGGCGCGGCCAGTGCGGCGATTCAAGTGGCGATGAACTGGGCGCAGAAGAGCGTTTCGCCGACCCGGGCGACGCTGATCTATGCCGGTGAGCCGGTGTGGGCCGGGATTGTCGGAAGGATTGCCGGGGAGCGGTTGCCGGCGATTGCGCTGGTGGGTGCGGGATTGATTGTGGCGGCGGTGATTGTCAGTGAGTTGAAAACCAAGGGGAAGAATGCGGCGGCTGAGGAAGAGTTGGAGCGGGAAACACAGGGTTAAACTGCAATATGTGTGGCGCCTGATAGATAGCCTTCGCGAGCAAGCCCGCTCCCACAGGGTTAGCGCAATCCCTGTGGGAGCGAGCCTGCTCGCGAAGGGGCCAGACCTGCGGCATACAGAACTTTGAAACAATGTGAATCAGGTTTTTTCCGTCTACCTTGTAGGATTCTGCGACAGCTTGGCGTTTGGTGATCCGGGAGCTGGCACGTATGATGCTTCACAAACTTCCGCAGATTAGAAGCCTATGTCCCTGATAGTTCTACTGCTTCTGCCTTTTATCGGCAGCTGTCTGGCAGCCTTGCTGCCGCACAACGCGCGTAACACCGAATCTTTGTTGGCGGGCCTGGTTGCCTTGATAGGCACCGTCCAGGTCGCCCTGCTGTACCCGCAAATCGCCGATGGCGGCGTGATCCGCGAAGAATTTTTCTGGTTGCCCAGCCTGGGCCTGAACTTCGTCCTGCGCATGGACGGGTTCGCCTGGCTGTTCTCGATGCTGGTCCTGGGCATCGGCACGCTGGTTTCGTTGTACGCCCGCTACTACATGTCGCCGGACGATCCGGTGCCGCGGTTCTTCGCGTTTTTTCTGGCGTTCATGGGCGCCATGCTCGGGCTGGTGATCTCCGGCAACCTGATCCAGATCGTGTTTTTCTGGGAGCTGACCAGCCTCTTTTCATTCCTGTTGATCGGCTACTGGCACCACCGCGCCGATGCGCGACGCGGTGCTTACATGGCGCTGATGGTCACCGGCGCAGGCGGTTTGTGTCTGCTGGCGGGGGTCATGCTGCTCGGCCATGTGGTCGGCAGCTATGACCTGGACAAGGTCCTGGCCGCCGGCGACCTGATTCGCGCACACGCCCTCTACCCTATTCTGCTGCCCCTGATCCTGATCGGCGCCCTGAGCAAAAGCGCGCAATTCCCCTTCCACTTCTGGCTGCCCCACGCCATGGCGGCGCCGACACCGGTTTCGGCCTATCTGCACTCGGCGACCATGGTCAAGGCCGGGGTGTTTCTCCTCGCACGACTGTGGCCGTCGCTGTCCGGCAGTGAACAATGGTTCTACATCGTCAGCGGCGCCGGTGCCTGCACCCTGTTGCTCGGCGCGTACTGCGCGATGTTCCAGAACGACCTCAAAGGTTTGCTGGCCTACTCGACCATCAGCCACCTCGGTCTGATCACCTTGCTGCTGGGCCTGAACAGTCCGCTGGCCGCTGTGGCCGCGGTGTTCCACATTCTCAACCATGCGACCTTCAAGGCCTCGCTGTTCATGGCCGCCGGGATCATCGACCACGAAAGCGGCACCCGGGACATTCGCAAGCTCAGCGGCCTGGTCAAGCTGATCCCGTTCACCGCCACCCTGGCCATGGTCGCCAGCGCTTCCATGGCCGGCGTGCCGCTGCTCAACGGTTTCCTCTCCAAAGAGATGTTCTTCGCCGAAACCGTGTTCATCAATGCCACAGCCTGGATCGAGATGACGCTGCCGATCGTCGCGACCATCGCCGGGACCTTCAGCGTCGCCTACTCGCTGCGCTTTACCGTCGACGTGTTCTTCGGCCCGACCGCCACCGACTTGCCACACACCCCACACGAGCCGCCACGCTGGATGCGCGCGCCGGTGGAGTTGTTGGTGTTCGCCTGCCTGGTCGTGGGGATTTTCCCGGCGCAGGTGGTCGGCCCGTTGCTGGCCGCGGCGGCCCTGCCAGTGGTGGGCGGCACCTTGCCTGAATACAGCCTGGCGATCTGGCATGGCTGGAACGCGCCGATGATCATGAGCCTGATCGCCATGTCCTGCGGCATCGTGCTTTATCTGCTGTTGCGCAATCAGCTCAAACACGGGCGTTTCAAGTACCCGCCAATCATTGGCCGATTCAACGGCAAGCGCCTGTTCGAACGCAGCCTGGTGATCATGATGCGCCTGGGCCGTCGTTTCGAGCGGCGGATCAGCACCAAGCGCCTGCAAACCCAATTGTTCCTGGTGGTGCTCGCGGCCGTGTTGGCCGGGTTGATCCCGATGCTCCACAGCAGCCTGAGCTGGGGCGACCGGCCGAAGATTCCGGGTTCGATCGTGTTCGTGACCCTCTGGCTGCTGGCGATTGCCTGCGCCCTCGGCGCGGCATGGCAGGCCAAGTATCACCGGCTCGCGGCCCTGACCATGGTCAGCGTCTGCGGCCTGATGACCTGCATCACCTTCGTCTGGTTCTCGGCGCCAGACCTGGCGCTGACGCAATTGGCCGTGGAAGTGGTGACCACGGTGTTGATCCTCCTCGGTCTGCGCTGGCTACCTCGACGGATCGAAGAGGTGTCGCCGTTGCCGAGCACCCTGCGCAAGGCGCGCATCCGCCGTATCCGCGACTTGCTGCTGTCGACCGTGGTCGGCGGCGGCATGGCGTTGCTGGCCTACGCGATGCTGACGCGTCAGACGCCGAACGATATTTCCTCGTTCTACCTCAGTCGCGCCCTGCCCGAAGGCGGCGGCAGCAACGTGGTCAACGTGATGCTGGTGGACTTCCGCGGCTTCGACACCCTCGGTGAAATTACCGTGCTGGTGGCCGTGGCGCTGACCGTGTTTGCCCTGCTGCGACGCTTCCGCCCGCCAAAAGAAAGCCTGCAGTTGCCCGCCCAGCAGCGTCTGCTGGCACCGGACGTGGTCACCGATCTGGTCAACCCGCGTCACGCCAGCGACACCGCGCTCGGTTTCATGATGGTGCCGGCGGTGCTGGTGCGCCTGCTGCTGCCGATCGCGTTCGTGGTATCGGTCTACCTGTTCATGCGCGGCCACAATCAGCCGGGCGGCGGCTTTGTCGCGGGTCTGGTGATGTCGGTGGCGTTCATCCTGCAATACATGGTCGCTGGCACTCAGTGGGTCGAGGCGCAAATGAGCCTGCGACCGTTACGCTGGATGGGCACGGGCCTGCTGTTTGCCACGGTCACCGGGCTCGGGGCGATGGCCGTCGGGTATCCGTTCCTGACCACCCACACCTGGCATTTTGGACTGCCGGTGCTCGGTGACGTTCACATCGCCAGTGCGCTGTTCTTCGACATTGGCGTGTACGCCGTGGTGGTCGGTTCGACCCTGTTGATTCTCACCGCCCTCGCCCACCAATCGGTACGGGGTCACAAGACCGCTGCCCTGCCTCGATCCGTCGCCATGCAAGGAACCGTCTGATGGAAGAAGTCATCGCAATCGCCATCGGCGTGCTGGCCGCGTCCGGCGTCTGGCTGATCCTGCGGCCACGGACGTTTCAGGTGGTGATGGGCCTGTGCCTGCTGTCCTACGGCGTCAACCTGTTCATCTTCAGCATGGGCAGTCTGTTCATCGGCAAGGAACCGAACATCAAGGACGGCGTGCCTCAGGACCTGTTGCACTACACCGACCCGCTGCCGCAAGCGCTGGTATTGACCGCCATCGTGATCAGTTTCGCCATGACTGCGTTGTTTCTGGTGGTGCTGCTGGCTTCCCGGGGCCTGACCGGTACCGACCATGTGGATGGCCGGGAGCCTAAAGAATGAATCTGATGCCGCATTTGATCGCTGCACCGATTCTGCTGCCGCTGCTGACCGCCGCCATGATGCTGATGCTGGGGGAGAAACACCGTCCGCTGAAGGCCAAGATCAACCTGTTTTCCAGCCTGGTGGGGTTGGGCATTGCCGTGCTGTTGCTGCAATGGACTCAGGAGACGGGCGTCCCCGGCTCCATCGGCGTGTACTTGCCGGGCAACTGGCAGGTGCCGTTCGGTATCGTGCTGGTGGTCGATCGACTCTCGGCGCTGATGCTGGTGCTGACCGGGATCATCGGCGTCAGCGCCTTGCTGTTCGCCATGGCCCGCTGGGACGGCGCCGGTTCGAGTTTCCACGCGCTGTTCCAGATTCAGATGATGGGCCTGTACGGCGCATTCCTGACGGCGGACCTGTTCAACCTGTTTGTGTTTTTTGAAGTGTTGCTGGCGGCCTCTTATGGCCTGATGCTCCACGGTTCGGGTCGGTCGCGGGTATCGTCGGGGCTGCATTACATCTCGATCAACCTGCTGGCCTCGTCGCTGTTTTTGATCGGCGCGGCGTTGATCTACGGCGTCACCGGCACCCTGAACATGGCCGACCTGGCGCTGAAAATTCCGCTGGTGCCGGAAGCCGATCGCGGCCTGCTGCATGCCGGCGCGGGGATTCTGGCCGTGGCGTTCCTGGCCAAGGCCGGGATGTGGCCGCTGAACTTCTGGCTGGTGCCGGCCTACTCCGCAGCCAGCGCACCGGTGGCGGCAATGTTCGCGATCATGACCAAGGTCGGCGTCTACACCTTGCTACGTCTGTGGACCCTGCTGTTCTCTGGTCAGGCCGGCGCGTCGGCGTACTTTGGCGGCGACTGGCTGATCTACGGCGGCATGGCGACCATCGTCTGCGCCGCCGTGGCGATTCTCGCCGCACAACGACTGGAGCGCCTGGCCAGCCTGAGCATTCTGGTGTCCGCCGGGATTCTGCTGTCGGCCATCGGTTTCGCCCAGCCCAACCTGATCGGCGCGGCGCTGTTCTACCTGGTCAGCTCGACCCTGGCGTTGAGCGCGTTGTTCCTGTTGGCCGAGTTGATCGAGCGTTCGCGTTCGGCCAATGAAATGCCGCTTTTCGATGACGGCGATCTGCCGCGACCGATGGAATCCTTGCAGCCGCCCAAAGGCATCAACCTCGATGACGAGCAGAAAGCCGTGGTCGGCCAGGTGATTCCCTGGACCATGGCGTTCCTCGGGTTGAGCTTCATTGCCTGCTCGCTGTTGATCATCGGCATGCCGCCGCTCTCGGGATTCATTGGCAAACTCGGGTTGCTCAGCGCCCTGCTCAATCCGTTGGGCCTGGGCAATGGCGGCGATGAGCCGATTTCAAATGCTGCGTGGGGCTTGCTGGCGTTGCTGATCCTGTCCGGGCTGGCGTCGTTGATCGCCTTCTCGCGCTTGGGCATCCAGCGTTTCTGGACGCCCGAGGAACGGCCGTCGCCGTTGCTGCGACGTTTCGAATGCGTGCCGATCATTGCGCTGTTGGGCTTGAGCATTGCGCTGACCTTCAAGGCTGAACCGCTGCTGCGCTACACCCAGGCGGCCGCCCAAGCGCTGAACAATCCGCAGCAATACGTGATGGCGGTGCTCGGCACCCGTGCGATTCCAAGCCCGGAAGCCAAAGCCGCGGTAGCGGAGGTCACACCATGAAGCGGCTGTTTCCTGCTCCCTGGTTGTCGCTGGCCCTGTGGTTGCTGTGGCTGGTGCTGAACCTGTCGATGAGTCCCGGCAATCTGCTGCTGGGCGCAGTGCTGGGGTTCTGTGCGCCGTTGATGATGCGCAAGCTGCGACCGCTGCCAGTTCGTATTCGTCGGCCGGGGGTGATTGTGCGTTTGTTCTTTCTGGTCGGTCGCGATGTGGTGGTGTCCAACCTCACCGTGGCCTGGGGCGTGCTCAACGCCGGTCGCCGTCCACCGCGCTCGCAGTTCATCAAGGTGCCGCTGGACTTGCGCGACGCCAACGGCCTGGCGGCGCTGTCGATGATCTGCACGGTGATTCCCGGCACCGTGTGGTCGGAACTGGCGCTGGACCGCAGCATTTTGTTGCTGCACGTCTTCGATCTGGATGACGAAGCGCTGTTCATCCAGCACTTCAAGGCGACCTACGAGCGCCCCTTGATGGAGATCTTCGAATGAGCGCCTTGCTGTCGAACGCAATCCTGCTGAGCCTGTTCATCTTTTCGCTGGCGATGATTCTGACCCTGATCCGGCTGTTCAAGGGGCCGTCGGCCCAGGACCGGGTTCTGGCGCTGGACTACCTGTACATCATCGCGATGCTGATGATGCTGGCGCTGGGCATTCGTTATGCCAGTGACACTTACTTCGAGGCGGCGCTGCTGATTGCGCTGTTCGGCTTCGTCGGCTCGTTTGCCCTGGCGAAATTCCTGCTGCGTGGCGAGGTGATCGAATGAGCGCTGAACTGTCTCTGTGGGTTGAAATTCCGGTGGCGATCCTGCTGGTACTCAGCAGTCTGTTTGCGCTGATCGGCGCCATTGGCCTGGTGCGGATGAAGGACTACTTCCAGCGCATGCACCCGCCGGCGCTGGCATCGACCTTGGGCGCCTGGTGCGTGGCGCTGGCCTCGATCATTTACTTTTCGGCACTCAAATCCGGGCCGGTGCTGCATGCCTGGCTGATTCCGATTCTGTTGTCGATTACGGTGCCGGTGACCACGTTGCTGCTGGCGCGGGCGGCGCTGTTTCGCAAGCGTATGGCGGGAGATGATGTGCCGGCTGAGGTGAGCAGTCGGCACACGGAGAGCGGGAGTTAAGTTCGCAGATTTGTATTGATTGTAAGGGCCTCTTCGCGAGCGAGCCCGCTCCCACAGTAGATTTTCAGTGAACACAGAATTGTGTCCGACGGAGATCAAATGTGGGAGCGGGCTTGCTCGCGAATGCGATAGTCCGGTTGACTCAAATCCAGGCGACTGCCAACAACCCCGCCCCCAACACCACACACAACGGCGAATACGCCCAGGTGTCGAGCCGGGCAAACTTCGAATCCTTCACCTGCTTGAAGAACCCCATCAGATGCGAATCGCCGATCGCCCTGGCGAACATCAGCATCGCAATGGCGCTGATCACCCATTGCAGCGACCAGTGCTGCACCGTCGGCAGATACAGCCCGACCCGCAAGCACACCAGCATCGCAATCAGCAGCAACCCCACCGCCACCAGCAACGTGGCAAAGCCTGAAGGTTTGAAGGCCGGCCTGGATTCCCCGCCGCCCTCTGCGGATATTCGCGGGACCGCCGCCTCGCTACCCAACTTGCCACCTGCCGCCCAGTACAGGTGGATCAGGCTGATCAACAGGAAGATGGCAGCCATCCATTGCGCGATCAATAGGCTCATGTTCGGACTTCCAGCGTGAAATGTCGCAGCAGGATGAACTTACTTGCACGATTTTGTAAGGGTATTCGTCAGCAATGGCGGACGGCCACCAGCACTGATCGCTGACTTTGTTCCGCCATGGCCCACTTTTTACTTCAATTCTGCAGACACCTTGTCGGCCACATCCTTGGGCACCCAGGCCTGCCACACTTCCGGGTGCGCCTTCATGAACGCCTGCGCCGCCTGCCGTGGCGGAGTGTGTTTTTCGCTCATCTCGGCCAGTGCCTTGTTCAATGGATCGATGGGCAAGTCGACCTTGGTGAAGAACTCGGCAATCTGCGGATACTGTTTCTGGAATGGCGTGGACACGCCGATGGACAGCTTCGAGGGCAGTGAGCGCGTCGGTTTCGGATTCGGGTTGTCGGCGTCGGTCAGGGTTTTCCAGGCATCGGCGTCGAACGGCGGCTCTTCGAGCTGAATCAGTTTGAAGCGGCCGAGCAACGGTGTTGGCGACCAATAATAGAACAACACCGGTTTGCCGCGTCGAATCGAAGAACTGATCTCCGCATCCAGTGCTGCCCCTGAACCGCTGCGGAAATTCACATAGCTGTCGTCCAGCCCATACGCCTTGAGTTTCTGTTTGTTGACCACTTCCGACGTCCAGCCGATCGGGCTGTTGAGGAAGCGCCCCTTGCCCGGAGTTTCCGGATCGCTGAACACGCCTTTGTATTTCGGCAGGTCGCTGACACTGCGCAGGCCCGGCGCCAGCGGCTTGATGCCTTTCGCCGGGTCGCCTTTGATCACATATTCGGGTACCCACCAGCCTTCGGTGGCGCCCTTGACCGTATCGCCGAGACTCGCGACTTTGCCTTCTGCCTCCGCCTTGACCCAGACCGGACTGCGACCGGCCCATTCTTCGCCAATCACCTGAATGTCATTGTTGGCCAGCGCGGTCTCCAGGGTGATGGTCGTCCCCGGCAAGGTATCGGTCGGCAGCCCGTAGCCCTTCTCGACGATGATCCGCAGGATATCGGTGATCAGGCTGCCGCTTTCCCAGTTCAGGTCGGCGAAGTGGATCGGCGCCTGGGCAGCGAACACCGAAACGGGTGAAGCCAACAATCCGAAAGTGGCCAGGGTAGCGGCCAGCAACCGTCGAAATCCGTTCATGCTTTTGCACCTCGTGCTGTTCACAGCAATAGCAGGATGGCCTGGCAGAAGACCGCAAAGCCTCTGAATACTCAGTCCACTGACTGTAGTAGAGGTTCCTGCTTTCGAGGGAGGTCAATCAGTTTTCGGAAGGTTCCTGCAAGCGCGCCAACGCTCTTCGTACCATGCTGGCGTACTCCGCCGGCCGCAACGTATAGATCTGTGACGCCACCCAACCCAGCCATGCACCTTGCAAAACAGCCTTCTGGTCGAACATCCGCTGGGCTTCGGCTTGCGCACTGGCCTGGTTCTGTTCGTGGAAGTCGGCGCGGGTCAGGGTCATTACTCGCTGGCCTTGAAGGTGACCAGTTCCCCTTTGCGCCACTTGGCCGCCTTGGCCGTCACGGCCTTCAGGGTTTTGGTCAGGCCTTCCTGCAACTGCTGGTGAGCGGCGAACACCATCACCACGCCATGACCTTCCTTGAACACGATCCCGTGGCCATCAGCGGTGGTGACGAACGCGTAATCACCCAGGCCGTACACCGTCAGTTTGATTTCACGGAACTTGATGTCCAGCTTGCCGCCTTCGCGACTGGGCAATACAGAGGCGCTGAAATGATCGCCGACCTTGAGTTTAAGCCCCGGCTTGTCATCAACCACCAGCGCCTCTTCGGTGTCGATCTCGGCAATATAAATGCCTTCAGCGTTCTGTTCGGTGATGTAAACAAAACGTGACTGGAACTGTTTAACCAGCTTTGCGCGCAAATCACCCAGCACGAACAAAGCATGCATATCGAGATTACTTACTGCCAAGGAAACATCCCCACATATGAAAATGATGCTGCACGCTAAACCAGCGCACAGCAGAAAAAAGCGGCAATGCCGAAGGTGTCGCAAAAAGACCCGGGTTGAAATCCTGAAACGAGCAGAGGGCTCATCCATCGCGAGGCTTGAGAAGACTACTGGAACAGCACTCACGTCGTCTTGCCTGGCGTTCGTCAGAGGTTGAAGGAAAAAGCCCTTCCGACGGCCAGAAAAACGGGACTACCAACTTTAGGGAAAAATCTCTTTAACAAAAGCACTTTTCCGACATATCGCCAGCAAAAAATTGCTTTAGATGAACATCGATCGCCAAACACTGACGGTGATTCTAGAGCAGCGATGCTCTTCGAGACTACCCAAAACCACGTACGCACGTCGGTAAAACAACGAAAAGGACTTCATATGTGCACGCTGACACATTTTGCTCACCCTCAGGCGCCTAACACGAACAGCTCGACAACACTGCCCCCCGGGATGTTTCAACCGCATGAATACTACCCTGAAGAGCCCGCCCGGCCACGCTTTCAGGTCATTCTGGCCGGCAATGCCTTTTTTCATATCAAGGAAACTTCCACCGGTCGCGTCAGAGGTTTCCGCGGTAATCATAACGAAGCCTGCGCCCTTGCGCGCTCGCTCGAGTTACGTGATTGACGGTTCCGCCACGTTCATTTCCATAGACGCTTCGTCATGCCGGCGACTTAACTCAGCCGCCAGCATGCAACTACTGCCATACTGCCCGACCAATGAAACCCGTCCCCAGGGCGGGCGGCGTTCAAAACATCAGAATATTTTCAAGGGAAGGCGGCTACGTGACGGAATTTGATATCGGTGAATTTTTTATCCGGGGCGAAGCCAGAGAAGTCGAAGGCGAATTCCAGGCAGTCATTATCATGCGCGCCAAACCACCGCTGACCACCGTGACCTATCACCAGGTCGAGAAGGATCGTTGGTTCAAGACCTCGGACGTTGCCGCCGTTGCCGCCCAGGACGCCGCCAAGGCACTGAAGGTTGCCGTCGATGAAGGGGCCTTGAAAGCCTGAGATGGGGTGGACAAATCCGGGAACCGCGCTGGAACAGCGCGATTTTCATGACCGTCAGCGGGCGGTAACAGACCAGAGCCTGTCTCGCTGACAGGATCGACACCCCGGCCCGAGAGGTGTCTGCGGCGTGCCAACCTTGCACAGATTGCACGCCTTCATGTCGACAAATGATCAGATCAGCTTGCGCTTGACCGCTTCATCCAGCGTGCTTTGGGTCAGATGCTTGAGCAACACGTCCCCTCGTTCATTGAACGGCAACCCGACAATCAGCAGGATCTGCAACCAGGTGCGAGTGCTCTCCTGTTTGACGACTTTACCCAGCACCTTGCCTTCCTGATCCTTGAACACCGTTTCCAGCGTGAAGGTATTGCTGAATGTAGTCGGGATCACGAACAACGTGAACCCCGTCAGCCAGGCACTGGCGATATTTCCTTGCTCGTTATTGGTCAAGGTACTCGTGACGTACAGGTTTGAGTCGACTTTGTCCGTGGTCACGTTTTTGAACTGTCCGGATTCCTTGAAGGTTTCCAGCATGTTCTTTTCCACCAGCGCCGCATTGCCCACGCCACCCGACAGTTCGCCGTTGAACTGCTGCTGAGTGGTCACGTGCAGATAAGCACTGGGCTTGTCTTGCCTGGCCTGGGCCGGTGGCCACTGAT
The DNA here is from genome assembly GCF_019956495.1 of Pseudomonas sp. BF-B-26. Classification (NCBI taxonomy): domain Bacteria; kingdom Pseudomonadati; phylum Pseudomonadota; class Gammaproteobacteria; order Pseudomonadales; family Pseudomonadaceae; genus Pseudomonas; species Pseudomonas sp. BF-B-26. The sequence goes on from NZ_JAHBDP010000033.1 coordinate 26,468, forward strand.
CCACCGGTGCCAAGTCATGCTGAGAGTAGGAAATGCAGCCAGTCAGGCTGCTGCTGAGCAACGCCAGCAAAACCAAAAGGTATTTATTCATGTGCTGCCAGTTCCTTTGACGGTGTACGCAGTTGAGGGGTGGCACCGGCCAGCAATTGAGCGATCAATTCGCGCAACTGAGCACCGCCCAGGCGGGGATTGAGATAATCGGCGTTCCACAGACCGACATTCTTGTCGAGCTTGACCTGCTCGACCGACCTGGCCAGTTGCTTACCCTGACGGTCTTCAATGATCAGTTCGCCCGCGAGGTCGTACTTGTCGACGTAAATCGGACCGTCAACCCAAATCCAGAGGGTCAAGGTCACCAGCGCACCGGGAATATAAGCCGGATGCATGGTGCGTTTACCTGCCAGCGAGGTCAGGTTGAACTTGAGCACCACATCGTCCTCACCGGCCTTGGCCGGGAACACCACGATTCGCTTGAAGTAATCACTTTTGTCGACATAAGCGCTGATCTGCTCGGTCAACTGCCGGCTACCGGCGACACGCACCTTATCGTCCAGCTCGGGGGCGGAAATCACCACGTCGCTGATCTCGGCACTGCGATCAAGGGTGGATGGCGCGGGGCTCAAGGGTTCGCCGATGGGACCCAGCGGGGTGAAAGACACACAACCAGTCAACGACAGACCTAGCGCGATGGCCATCAGATAAACAAGACGCTTCACTGCATACATCCTTTTCATGCGGGATCGGGGATGCGTCGGCTCGAAAGAAAATCGTGCAAGGGAGGGGCAATTCAACACTGAACGGCGGGAAACCTGGGGGACCGAGTGTCGCCTACATCCTTGTTCGAACTCTTTGAATGGCGGCTCAGTGACGCCAAAAACGCGACGGCATCGTAATCGTTGGAACCCCGACAGGCAATAGCCTAGTGCCATCATTGTGGCGAATCCGCAGAAAGCTGCTAAACCCCTATCGAACTCTTGGCGCGCGGTTCCCTCAGATGCAATGACGTTGCACTGCCGATTGCGCACCTGATGCGACTGAATACTCTCAGGGAGATGAAGATGGATTCACCGACACACGACTTGAAAGGTTTGTTCGACCAACTCGGCCTGGACTCCAGCGAGAAGGCCATCGACGATTTCATTGCCAGCCATTCACCCCTGGCCGATGACAAGAAACTCATCGATGCCGAGTTCTGGACCCCGCAACAAGCCGGCTTCCTGAAAGAACAATTGCGTGAAGACGCGGATTGGGCGCGGGTAGTCGACGACCTGAACCTGCGTATGCATCAGATCCACTAGCCCACATATCTTGAGTCAACGAAAAACCTGTGGCGAGGGGATTTATCCCCGTTGGACTGCGTAGCAGGCCCATGTTTTGGGGCCGCTTCGCGACCCAACGGGGATAAATCCCCTCGCCACAAAAGCCGGCATCGCGCGTCTAGCGAGGATTTTCGGGTTTGTAACCCAACCGCAAGCCACCCCAATGCCGGCCCTTGAGCATGATGGGCACCGAAAGGTCGTGCATCAGTTCACCAGTGTCGCGGGTATAGGTTTGCAGCAGTACGGCCTGTTGATGGCTGCCACAGCGAATCCCGGTGCGATCGGCGAATTTGCGTTTGGTGCGGTTCTGCAAGGTATCGACCTGCGCATCACCGGTCAGGGGTTGGCTGAAGACCTTGTTGTGGGTCGGCACATAGCCCTGCTGCGTACAAGCGATGGCGAACACCAGGCCTTCATGACGCGGCAACAAGGGCTCCTGGATCGCCGGCAAGACCTGATCGGCGTAGCGATCGAAGCGGGTCTGGTACTTGGCGGGGCTGGTGCCGGGAATGGTTTGGTAATTGCGGTCAAACAGGTCATCGAGGCTGACGCGGCCCTCATCGATATCCGCTTCGAAACGCGCCGCGATCTGACTCGCGCCTTCACGGGCGAGGTCATAAATCCGCTGGTGATAGTCATCCAGCCCGACTTCGGCGAGGCGTTCGCTGATGGTTTCGGCCTGACCTTCCATTTGCACGGCGGCTTGGGCCAGGCGTTGGGTCTGTTGATCACTGATCGCCAGATCGCTGCGCATCTGTTCGATGGCGTGAAACAGGCTATCGAGTTGTTCGCGGTTGGTGTCGGCGCCCCTGGCGATTTCCCCGACCTGGCTTTCGACGCCGGCAGCCAGACGCGCAATGTTCTCCAAGTGCTGACCGGTGTGCTCGACCTGCTCGACACCGGTGTCGAGGTCGCTGGACAGTTGACGGATCTGCTCCACCACTTGCGCGGTACGGTGCTGAATATCAGCAACCATTTCCCCGACTTCGCCGGTGGCCGTCGCCGTGCGCGCGGCCAGACCGCGAACCTCATCGGCCACCACCGCAAATCCGCGACCGTGCTCACCGGCCCGCGCCGCCTCGATAGCCGCGTTCAATGCCAGCAGATTGGTCTGGCTGGCGATGGACTGGATCACCAGGGTGACCCGTTGGATATCATCACTGCGCAGGCTCAGGGCTTCGATCAGTTCACGGCTGTTACTGGCGCGCTGACTGAGTTGATGCATACGGGCGATGGACTCGATCAGCTCCGTACGTCCCGCCGCGCTGCTCCGATGAGCCTCACTGGCCGCACTGAGCGCTTCCCGGCTGAGTGTCGAGGTGGCTTGTTCGGTCGCGATCATCACTTCGGCGTTGCTGACAATCTGCGCCGCGGCACCGAGCTGCGACTGCAGTTTGTCGGCCAGTTGCTTGACCGAAAAGGCCACACCGGCGGCAGACAACGCGTTATGACTGGTGGTGTAGGAAAGATCGCGAGTCAGCTCGGCAATCGCGCTGGCACTGTCGATGGGCGTTGCCTCAGGGATGGCGCGCGAGCGTAAGCGAGGTAGCCAGATCACCAGCACCGCCAATGGCAGGCCAAGGTAAAGCGACCAGCCGCCCAGCGTCATGCCGCACAACAAGAGCATCAGGGCGATGCTTTGCAGGGTCGGCGTCAGCCAAAGGTTTTTCGGCAAAAGCACGGGTGCAGACGCTGCTGCAACCAGAGATCCGTCACGCGTCATCTTCGTCACCCCACCCATAATTCTAATTGTTGTATCGGCATTAAACGCCACTACAAGGCCATTATCTATGGTCCATTAGTAGTGGGTATTGCAGCAGATCAATAGAAGCACGCGGGTTTTTCGCAGACGAAAAAAAGCATCGCGGGCAAGCCTTGCTCCTGACAGGAGTGAGGCTTGCCCGCGATGCGGGGCGTTACGAAATCAGGCCTGACGCTGGTGCTTGTCGATCTGTTCGTGACGCTCTTGAGCTTCGATGCAGTACTTGGTGGTCGGGCTGATCAGCAGGCGCTTCAGGCCAATGGCCTCGCCGCTGTCGTCGCACCAGCCAAAGCTGTCTTCCTTGATGCGTTCCAGAGCCTGTTCCAACTGAGGCAGCATGCGCTGGTCGCGATCGATCGCGTTCACCAGCCAGGTGCGCTCTTCTTCAACAGAAGCAGCGTCAGCCGGGTCGGCCGGGGTGTCCAGGCTTTCGATGGCGATGCGGTTCTGTTCGATGCGCTCATGGGTTTCGACTTTCATGTTCTGCAACAGCTCAGAGAAAAAAGCATGTTGCTCGGCATTCATGTAGTCATCCGCCGGCATGGCCAGCAACTTGTCCTTTGTCATTGATATCTCTATAAAAAAACGTGCATTAAGGCGAATTAGGGAGCGTTCCGGCGGACCTGGGTCGGCCATCGGAACGGCGCCGTTTAATTCCAAGCGCCACCCGGCACTCAATTTACGAGGGGCGGCAGTCTAAGGCCGACTTGAGGCCTCAGCAACTGAAAAGACAGCGAATTCGTCCGACAAAGCCCTGAAAGTGCTCTATGGCAGTCTTTGCGGTGGTTATCGGAGTGCGTTTATAGCAAGAAATTCAATCGAGCGGCTGTATATAGAAGACAAATGGTTACGCCACGCGGGTCAGGCGTGGCGCATTGGCTGCTTGATCTGAGGCTCAGCGCTTGAGTTTGCGCTTGTTGCGGTACTGATCGATGACCACTGCCACCACGATGATCAGGCCTTTGATGATGTCCTGAATGTAGGCATCGACGCCGACGAAGGTGAAACCGCTGGCCATGACCCCGAGGATCAGTGCGCCGATGACCGTGCCGGTGATGCGCCCTACTCCGCCGGCCAGGCTGGTGCCGCCGATCACTGCCGCGGCAATCGCGTCCAGCTCATAAGACATGCCCATCCCGGCCTGCCCGGTCGCGGCCCGTGCCGACGCCACCACACCCGCCAGGCCTGCCAGCAACCCGGCGATGCTGTAGACGATCACCAGATGCCGCTTGACGTTGATCCCCGAGGTACGCGCCGCCTGCATGTTGCCGCCGATGGCGTAGGTGTACTTGCCGTACTTGGTGTAACGCAGGGCGATGTGAAAGATCACCGCGACCACCAGGAAAATGATCACCGGCATCGCGCCGTGTCCGATCGCCGTGTAGGAATCCGAGAGCATGCTCACCGGTTGGCCTTCGGTGTAGTAACGCGCAAGGCCACGGGCCGAAACCATCATGCCGAGGGTGGCAATGAACGGCGGGATGCCGGTGATGGCAATGATGCTGCCATTGATCGCCCCAGCCAGCAGCCCTACCCCGAGCCCGGCAATCACCGGAATCCACACTGGCAAGTCAGTCAGCGACGGGAACACCGCCCGGGCGAAGTCCGACGTCTGGGCCAGGCTGGCAGCGATCATCGCCGACAGCGCCAGCACCGAGCCGGAAGACAGGTCAATACCCGTGGTGATGATGACCTGGGTCACGCCGATCGCCAGCAGGCCGATGATCGACACCTGCAGAATCATTAGCACCAGACGCTGGGAGTTCATCAGGAAACTCTGGTCGCGCACGATCCAGCCAAACACTTCGAAAACCAGGCCGATGCCAATCAGCACCAGAAAAATACTCAACTCGGTCGGAAAGCGCCGGCGACTCTTGACCGGTGCGGTTGCTGGCTTGTTTTCCAGTATCGCGTTCATAAACACTCACCCTTCTAAAAAAAATCCGGCATCGAATACATACCCTGTGGCTAGGGCGCTGCTGTGGTGAGGGGATTTATCCCCTCACCACAGAATCTCTGCTCACCACAGAATTCCTACTCACCCCTAAATTGCGTCCACCCTTGATTTAGTGAACCGCGGACATGCCCGAGGCCAATTGCATCACTCGTTCCTGGGTCGCTTCGCTACGGTCGAGGGTGCCCATCAGGTCGCCCTCGTGCATGACCATCACCCGGTCGCTCATGCCGAGCACTTCCGGCAGTTCCGAGGAAATCATGATCACCGCCATGCCTTCGCTGGCCAGGTAGGAAATGAGCCGGTAGATCTCGGCCTTGGCGCCGACGTCGATACCGCGGGTCGGCTCGTCGAGAATCAGGACCCGTGGATTGGTCATCAGCCAGCGCGCCAGCAAGGCTTTCTGCTGATTACCGCCGGACAAGGTGTCGATGCACTGCTCCAGCGACGGGGTTTTGACCCGCAGCTTCTTGCACATGTCCTCGCACAAGGCGCGCAGGGCTTTTTGCTGGATGAAACCGTGGCCGGCGTAATGTGGCAACACCGCCATTTCCATGTTCTCCAGCACCGACAGGCACGGAAACAGGCCGCTGAGCTTGCGGTCTTCGGTCAGTAACGCGAAGCCCTTCTCGATCGCCATGTGCGGATCGCTGATGCGCACCACTTCGCCGTCGAGACGCATCTCGCCACCGTCACTCGGGGTGATGCCGAAAATCGCTTCGGCCACGTTGGTCCGCCCCGAGCCCATCAACCCGGCGATGCCGAGGATCTCGCCGGCATGCAGATCGAAAGACACATCCTTGAAAATGCCGTCCAGTTTCAGATCGCGAACCGACAGCAGCAGATCGCCGATCGGCTTTTCACGCACCGGAAACAACTGGCTCAGCTCGCGGCCGACCATCATCGAAATCAGGCTGTCGCCGTCCATGCTGTCGGCCCGCTGCAGGCCGATGTAGGCGCCGTCACGGAACACCGCCACTTCATCGGCGATGCTGAACACTTCGTTCATTTTGTGGGTGATGTAGATGATCCCTTTGCCCTGACTCTTGAGGTCGGCAATGATCGAGAACAGATGCGCGACTTCCTTGTCGGTGATGGCCGAGGTCGGTTCATCCATGATCAGGATGTCGGAATCATAGGACACGGCTTTGGCGATCTCGACCATCTGCCGTTCGGCGATGCTCAGGTTGCCGACCAGCTCTTCAGGATCGAGGTTGATCCGCAGGCGTTCCAGCAGTTTCGCCGTGCAGCGATGCATTTCACGGTGGTCGATCATGTGGAAACCGTTGAGCTGCTCACGGCCGATCCAGATGTTCTCGGCGATGCTCATGTGCGGCATCAGGTTGAGTTCCTGGTGGATCATCGCGATTCCGGCCTGGAGCGCAGCCAATGGCGTTTCGAAGACCACCGGTTTGCCCCGCAGGCGCAGTTCACCGGCGTCCGGCTGATAGATGCCGGCAATGATTTTCATCAGGGTGGATTTGCCCGCGCCGTTTTCGCCCATCAGGGCCAGTACGGAACCGGGGCGTACCCGAAGCTGCACATCGGACAAGGCCACCACACCGGGAAATCCCTTGCTGACGTTGATGATCTCCAGCAGGTACGGCTCATCGACAAGTGTTGCAGCTGGCTGGATACCCACCAACGGGGTGCTCGAAGCAGTCGCTGAAGCGAACATGATCAGGTACTCCATCAGCAAGGTCGCGGTCGCAACCTTGCGTGTTTATTGTTGTTATTGAACGCACGGGCTATTTGAACGTGTCGACGTTTTGCGGGGTGATCAAGCGGTATGGCACCCACACGGCCTGTTCAACCGGCTCGTTTTTGGCCATTTTCACAGCGGTGTCGATCGAACCGTCCGCCTGCCCCTTGGCGTCCTGGAACACCGAGACGGCCATGTTGCCTTTCTTGATCGCGTTCAGACCGTCCGGCGTTCCGTCGACACCGGCGATCAGCACACTGCCTTTCTCGACGCCGGCCTGTTGCAGGGCCATCGCAGCACCAATGGCCATTTCGTCGTTGTTGGCGATGACCGCGTCAAACTTGCGGCCTTGGGTCAGCCAGTCGTTGACCAGGGTCATGCCCTTGTCCCGCAACCAGATACCGGTCTGCTCTTGCTCGATCTTGATGTTCGGGTATTTGGTCAGAACGTCTTTGACGCCCTTGGTGCGGTTGGTGGTGGAGTTGTTCGCGAGGTCGCCCAGCAGAATCACGATGTCGCCCTTGCCGCCCATTTTGTCGGCCAGGTACTGCATCTGCATTTCACCGGCCTCCAGATCGTTGGAGGCGACAGTGACCACGCCTTTGGGCAGCTTCAGGTCATCGGGGCGGCGGTTGACGTAGACCAGCGGGATGCCGGCCTTGACGGCGGCTTCGGTGATTTTCTTGGTGGCGGCGGTATCCACCGGGTTGACCACGATGGCATCGACCTTCTGGCTGATGAAGCTTTCGACCTGGCTCAACTGCTTGACCACGTCGCTGCGGGCGTCTTCGAATTGCAGCTGCACGCCCTCGGGATATGACTTGGCTTTCTTGTCCATGGATTCGCGCAGGTAGGTCAGCCAGGTGTCATCGAATTGGGACATGCTGACGCCGATCTTCATATCGGCGAGCGCCGCGCCACTGGCGAACATCAGGGACAAGGCAAGCGAGGCGAAGCGGATCTTGGTCTTCATGAAAAGTCTTTCTCCACATTCTTGTTGGTTTTATGGATGAGGCGTGACGATTTCAATAAGCAGGCAAGCGGGAAAAGGGTTGAAACAGGTGGCGAGGCAGGTCGCTGGAAATGACTCTATTAGAATATAATTTCTATATCAACTCATTTTAGAATTTTATTCTGATTTTATTCCATGGCTCTTGAACGGGCTCAATTCCACCACTTGATGCCGCTCGGCGCTCAGTCGCGCAGCGTCTAGAACGCGGGTGGTCGCCAGTGCATCACGGGCATCCACAGGCAGTGGGCCACCGCTCTGCAACGCGGCTTGTAGCTGTAAATAGAACTGATTCCAGCAACCGCGCTCGGAGGGCACCCGCTCGCGCACTTCGCCCTGTTCGAACCAGCCCCAGCGGCGATGCTCTTCAACGCCCCAGCGTTCACCTTCGGATTTCGGCGAGAGCCCGGCGAGCGCCGATGCTTCTTGCCCGTCCAGGCCATCGACGCTGTAACAGCCTTGGCTGCCGGTCACCCGAAAGCGCGGGCCGGGGGTGTTTTGCAGGCAGCTGCCGCCCAGGTGTGAGGTGACGCCACTGGCATGGGTCAGGGACATAAAGAAGCCGTTATCGAAAACCTGGCCTTTTTCCAGGTAATCCAGCTCGGCGTAGACCCTTGTCACCGGGCCGAACAACAGCAACGCCTGATCCACCAGATGGCTACCCAAGTCGCGCAGGAAACCACCGCCACTGCCGTTGTTCACCGCCTGCGGTGAGTAACGCTCGATCCGCGATTCGAAACGGGTGACCTGGCCCAATGCACCGGATTCGATGAGTTTGCGCACGGTCAGGAAGTCCGAATCCCAGCGACGGTTCTGGTAGACGCTGAGCTGCACACCCTGGCGCTCGGCCATGGTAATCAGGGTTTGAGCTTGCTGCGCATCGGCGGCGAACGGTTTGTCGCTGACCACCGCCACCCCGTGTTCGATACCATCGAGCACCAATGCCGGACGCCCCTTGAGCGGGGTGGACACCACCAGCACATCGATCCCGGCCTCCACCAGTTGGCCGATGCTGTCGAACGCTGGCACCCCTGGGTGCTCGGCCGCCAGCAACTGTCGACGTTCCGGTGAACGGGTGACCACACCCACGAACGTCGCCGCCGGCAAACTGCTGATCAGCGGAGCATGGAAAAACCGGCCGCCATGGCCGTAACCGACAAGTCCGATACGCATATTGTTCTCCTGATCAGAAATCGACACCGCCCCCTGTAGGAGCATGGCTTGCCCGCGATGGCGCCAGCTCTGACACACCGCGTTATCGTTTATCGCGAGCAAGCTTTGCTCCTACAGGGGATCGGGTTAGCCGTAGAAGTGTGGGCGGTCAGGCAGAGCAACTTTGACGATCTGGCCGCTGTTCTGTGCCTCGATGCACGCATCTGCTGCGACGGCAGCGGCAAAGCCATCCCACGCCGACGGGCCACCGACCTGCCCGGCCCGCACGCCATCGATGAACGCTTGCAACTCGACGTCGTACGCGGCAATAAACCGATCCTTCCAGTCCATCAAAATCGCGTTGGACAACTTCGCCCCGCTGCGCAATTGAACCTGCGACGGCTCCGGCAGTTTGGCGATGCCGGTCTCCCCCACCACTTCGCACTGGATGTCGTAGCCGTATTGGCAATTAACGAACACTTCCACGTCGATGCGCGTGCCCTTGGCGGTTTCCAGCAGTACGATTTGCGGGTCTTTCAAATGCGCGAGGGCCTTGCTGCTTTTGCGCGGGAACACCACTTGCACCGAAACGTAATCATCGTCGAGCAACCAGCGCAGCACATCCAGTTCATGGATCAGCGTGTCGGTGATCGCCATGTCGGTCTTGTAGTTTTCCCCCACGGTCGGGTTGCGGTGCGCGCAATGCAACATCAATGGCTCACCAATCTGACCGCTGTCAATCACGGCTTTGAGTGCCCGATAGCCTTCGTCATACGGACGCATGAACCCGACTTGCACCAAGCGTTTGCCATAGGCCACTTCGGCTTCGACGATTTTGCGACAGCCTTCAGCGGTGACCGCCAGCGGCTTCTCGCAGAACACCGGCTTACCCGCCGCAATCGCCGCCAGCACGAACGCTTCGTGGCTCGGGCCCCAGGAGGTAACGAGGATCGCTTCGACTTCCGGCGCCTGGATCAGCGCGTGGCCGTCGGGATAGACCTCGGCGGTCAGCTTCAAGTCGGAAACGACCTTCGCCGCTTGCTGCAAGTTGATGTCGGTCACCGCAACGACCTGGCTGTTGAGCAAGGTCTGGCTGCAACGACGAATGTGGTCCTGGCCGATGGCCCCGGTGCCGATGACGCCAAGCTTCAAAGACATGTCTGTTCTCCTGTTGGAATTTTTGTAGAGCAATCAGTACTGACGGGCCTTGGCCAGTCGTTCATTCAGGGTCTTGGCCACCGCATCGGTGCGGGCGCTGGTGGAGACTTGCGCCACGCCGACCCGCCACCACGACAGGTAGCCGTGAATCATGGTTTTGGGCAGAACCTTGATGTCGATCAGCGTCGACACCGTCTGCAAGCGCGCATCGGCCAATGCGGCTTGCAGTTCCTCAACCGTGTTCACTTTGTAGGTCTTGCAGCCATAGGCCGCCGCGCTCATGGCGAAATCCACCGGCACGAAACCACCGTCGAGCTTGCCGGTTTCCGGGTTGCGGAACCGGAATTCGGTGCCGAAGCTGTCCATGCCGTTGCCCATCTGCAGGTTGTTGATGCAACCGAACGTCATGTTGTCCAGCAACACCACGTTGATCTTGCGTCGCTCCTGAATCGAGGTCGCCAGCTCCGAGTGCAGCATCATGTAAGAGCCGTCGCCGACCAGCGCATAGACCTCGCGATCCGGCTCGGCGAGTTTCACGCCGAGTGCGGCGTTGACCTCGTAACCCATGCAGGAATAGCCGTACTCGACGTGATAGGTGTTCACCCCCTTGCTGCGCCAGCTGCGCTGCAAGTCGCCGGGCAGGCTGCCGGCGGCGGCGACGATCACGGCGTCATCGGCGAGGGTTTCGTTGAGCACACCGAGCACCCGGCTCTGGGTCAGGCAGGAACCGGTCAGCTCGATGAATTCGCGCAGCACCGCCGGGTCCATGTGGTCGTTGATTTCCGGGATGAAGTCTTTGCTCTGGTATTCGACCTGATTGAGACGGCCGACTTCCTCGTCCAGTTGCGCCTTGGCCTGACGCGGTTGATCGCCCCATGCAGAACGGTAATCGCCCAAGGCTTCAGCCAAGGCTTGCAAGCCGACTTTGGCATCCGCCAGCAGTTGCACGCCGTCGAGCTTCAGGGCATCGCACGGGCTGATATTGAGGTTGAGAAATTGCACCTCCGGATGCTGGAACAGGGATTTCGACGCGGTGGTGAAATCGCTGTAGCGGGTGCCGACACCGATGATCAGATCCGCATCCCGGGCCAACAGATTCGCCGCCAGGCAACCGGTTTCGCCAATCCCGCCAACGTTCAGCGGGTGACTGGACACCACCGCACTCTTGCCGGCCTGGGTTTCGGCGAAGGGAATATCGAAATGCTCGGCAAACGCCTGCAAGGCGGCATTGGCGCCAGAGTATCTGACACCGCCACCGCAAATGATCAGCGGCTTGCGCTTGCCTTTGAACAGCGCCAGCGCATCACCGAGCATCGCTTCAGTCGCCGGACGACGTTCGATGCGGTGCACGCGTTTTTGCAGGAAATAATCGGGGTAGTCGTAGGCCTCGGCTTGCACATCTTGTGGCAAGGCCAGGGTCACCGCGCCGGTTTCGGCAGGGTCGGTGAGCACGCGCATGGCGTGGATCGCCGCCGTCATGAGTTGCTCGGGACGGTTGATGCGGTCCCAGTATTTGCTCACGGCCTTGAACGCGTCGTTGGTGCTGATGCTCAGGTCGTGGAACTGCTCGATCTGTTGCAGCACCGGGTCCGGCTGGCGGCAGGCATAGACATCGCCGGGCAACAGCAGCAAGGGAATGCGGTTGGCGGTCGCCGTCGCGGCGGCGGTCAGCATGTTCGCCGCGCCCGGCCCTACCGATGAAGAGCAGGCGTAGATCTTGCGCCGCAGGTGTTGCTTGGCGAAACCGATGGCCGCGTGGGCCATGCCTTGCTCGTTGCGACCCTGATGGACGATCAGGTCGCCACTGTCCTGTTCCAGGGCCTGGCCCAGGCCCAACACGTTGCCGTGGCCGAAAATGGTAAAGATCCCGGCGACGAATTTGCTTTGAACCCCATCGACCTCGATGTACTGGTTATCGAGGAATTTCACCAGGGCCTGGGCCATGGTCAGTCGTGTCGTAGTCATGCTTGCACCTTCCTTTGAAGCTAAATCCGGTATGTGCTGTGAATACTGATCATTGTGGGAGCGGGCTTGCTCGCGAAGGCTGTGCGTCAGGCGACATCAATGTTGGATGTGCCGCCGCTTTCGCGAGCAAGCCCGCTCCCACAAGGGATCTCCATTAGCCTTGAGATTTTTGCAGGTGGTCCATGCTCGCGCCGATCGCCTGCTGGATATCCGCCAGGCCATGGACGCTGTCGGCAAACGGTTCGAACGACAGGTAGCCGCTGTAACCGCTGCTGAGCAAGGTGTCGATCTGCGCCGCGTTACCAAGGATGTCGCCCTCGCCCACCAGCACCCGATGGCCGTCGCGAATGGTCGCCAACGGTGCCTCGGCATCTTCGACACCGGAGATGTGCACCAACCCAGTCAGTTCGGGAAAGAATTCATGCTCGCTGGCCAGGTGATGGTGAAAGGTGTCATGAACCAGACGGAACACATCCAGCCCGCCGATGGCCTTGATTGCGTCCACCGCCGTGCGCTTGCGGCGCAGCGAGCACTCTTCGAAACCCAGCGGTTCGATGAAACCGAGAATGCCGTGTTCGCGCAGGATCGGCGCCAGCTCAGTCAACGCCGTGCGCAGACCCGAAGCGCGTGCGGCCTCATTACGCGTGTCGGCACGGTCGTTGAGTGGACACATGACCAACCCTTGAGCGCCGCAATCACGGGCATAAGCGGCCAGCTTCAAGGCCTGTGCGCGGCGCTCGTCATTCCACACATCAAACGGATACAGCGCGTTGATCGACAGCACCGTAATGCCTTTGGCGGCACACAACTCCCGGACGCGCTCGGGTGCGGTGCCGTCTTCGATCTCGACGCCTTTAAGGTCGTTGCGAATTTCGATGGCGTCGGCCTTGAGGGTCACCGCCAACTCGATGAACGCGGGCAGGGACAAACGTGGGGCGACCATACGGTTCAGGGCGAAACGCAGGGGTTTGCTCATTGTTGTTGTTCTCCGCACAGGTGAATCAGTTGGCCGTCGGCATGCTGAATTCAGGGCCCTTGGCGATGCTGTCGGGCCAGCGTTGCATCACGCTTTTGTAGCGGCTGTAGAAGCGGATGCCTTCTTCGCCGTAAGCGTGGTGATCGCCGAACAGCGAGCGTTTCCAGCCGCCGAATGAGTGCCAGGCCATGGGCACCGGAATCGGCACGTTGATGCCGACCATGCCGACCTTGATCGTGCGGGCGAAGGCCCGGGCGATGCCGCCGTCGCGGGTGAAACAGGACACGCCGTTGCCGAACTCGTGGGCGTTGATCAACGCCACGGCGCTGGCGAAGTCCGGCACCCGAACGATGCCCAGTACCGGGCCGAAAATTTCCTGTTGGTAGATGCTCATCTCAGTCGTGACGTTATCGAACAGCGTCGCGCCGACGAAGAAACCGTTCTCGGCGCCCGGCACCTTGAAATTGCGGCCATCGACAATCAGCTGCGCGCCCTGCGCCACGCCTTCGTCGATGAAACCTTCGACTTTGGCCTTGTGTTCGGCTGTCACCAACGGCCCCATGTCGCTGTCGCCCTTCAGACCGTTGCCGACCTTGAGCTGATCGATACGCGGCAACAGTTTGGCAATCAGCTGGTCGCCGACATCGCCCACCGCCACGGCAATCGAAATCGCCATGCAGCGCTCGCCGGCCGAGCCGTAAGCCGCACCGATCAGGGCATCCGCCGCTTGATCCAGATCCGCATCAGGCATGACGATCATGTGATTCTTCGCCCCGCCCAGCGCCTGCACGCGCTTGCCGCGGGAGGTGGCTTGCTGGTGGATGTACTCGGCAATCGGCGTCGAGCCGACAAAGGAAATCGCCTCGATGTCCGGGTGTTGCAACAACGCGTCGACGGCGGTCTTGTCGCCCTGAACCACGTTGAACACACCGTCCGGCAAACCGGCTTCGCTCAACAGACGGGCCATCAGCACACTGGCGGACGGGTCGCGCTCGGACGGTTTGAGGATGAAGCAGTTACCGGTGATCAGCGCGAGCGGGATCATCCACAGCGGCACCATCACCGGGAAGTTGAACGGTGTGACGCCGGCACACACGCCCAGTGGCTGACGCAGGTTCCAGTTATCGATACCGCCACCGATGTTGTCGCTGAACTCGGTTTTCAGCAGGTTCGGCGCACCGCAGGCGTACTCGACGATTTCGATGCCCCGGGTGACTTCGCCCTTGGCGTCCGAAAACACCTTGCCGTGTTCGCGGCTGATGATTTCGGCCAGTTCATCGTGATGTTGGTCGAGTAATTCCTTGAACTTGAACATCACCCGCGAACGGCGCAGGGACGATTGTTCGGACCAGGCCGGAAAGGCTTTCAAGGCCGAGGCGACGGCTTCGTCGACGGTCTTCTGGCTGGCCAGCCCGACGCGCGCCTGGACGCTGCCGGTGGCCGGGTTGAAGACGTTGCTGAACCGTTCGCTGCTGCTGTCTTGCACTTGACCGTGGATGTAATGGCCGATGATCGGGGCGTTGCTCATTGATCGTGTTCTCCGTGCAGAGGTTGGGATTCAGGCTTTTAGTTCAGAGATCAAGCAGCCAGCTGTGCTGCGGATCGTTATGGAACTGCCAGACGCGCTTGGGTCCGGCCATCACGTTCAGGTAGTACGACTCGTAGCCGTACGGCACGCTGACCGGGTGATAGCCTTTGGGCACAACCACGAGGTCACTGTTTTCCACGGCCATGGCCTGATCGATGCTGCGATCGTCGGTGTACACCCGCTGGAACACGAAGCCCTGGGGCGGGTTGATCTGGTGGTAATAGGTTTCTTCGAGAAAACTCTGGTGCGGCAAATCGTCGGTGTCGTGCTTGTGCGGCGGGTAGCTCGATGAGTGACCCGACGGCGTGCGCACTTCCACCACCAACAGCGAATGGGCCGGCTCGGTGTCCGGCAGAATGTCGCAGACATAACGGGTGTTGGCGCCTTTGCCGCGTACGCTGCGCTTCATGCTGTCGGGTTTGATCAGCCGTGGGCCGAGGCCGTTGGTGGTAGAACCGGGCGCGGCGCACACGGCGATTTGCACATCGCTGAGCGCGACCACTTGCGCCTGACTGCCGGGAGGCAAGTACGCGGCGAAGGGTGATTTGTCTTCGAACACCGACTGACGATCACCGATGTTGTCCCAGTCGAACGCGCCCTGCCCCGGCGCTTCACCCTTGATGCTGACCCGGCCGCTGAGCAGCACCAGGCACAGCTCTTTATCACCGGCCGACACCGGCAAGGTCTCGCCCAGGCTCAAGCGATAAGCGGCGAAGCCGACGTATTCCAGCTCACCTTTGCCCAGCTCGACCATGGTCCGGCCACGGGCGTTGCTTTTGACCAGCAGGCTCATAATGCAATCCTCTCGTCGAGCAGCGCACGCAAGGTGTCGTAGCCTTTTTTGGCGTAGACATAACTGGGCGCCACCGCCGGATCCTGTTCCGCTTCGACCACCAGCCAGCCGTGGTAACCGGCCGCCAGCAGCACGTCGAGCAAGGCGCCGAAATCGATATCGCCATCGCCGGGCACGGTGAAGGTGCCGTTGATGATGCAGTCCGGGAAGCTCCACAGATTGTTGCGGGCCAGTTGCACCACCGGTTTGCGCACGTCCTTGAAATGCACGTGACAGATGCGTTCGATGTGTTTGCGCAGCACCTGCAACGGTTCGCCGCCACCCATGTAGCAATGGCCCGAATCGAACAGCAAACCGACTTCACTGCCGGTCAACGCCATCAGTTTGTCGATGTCCGCCGGGGATTCGACGTAGGCGCCCATGTGATGGTGGTAGGCCAGGCGCACGCCTTGGGACAAGGTGAAGCGCGCCAGTTCGGTGAGCTTGTCGGCGTATTCCTGCCAGGCGTGTTCGGTGTGGAATCGCGGGCGTTCCACCAGAGGAATGCGCTGACCTTGAATGGAGTCGGCGACTTCGCCATACACCAGCACCTTGGCGCCGTTTTTGGCCAACAGCTCGACATGGCTGCCGATGGCGTCGATTTCTTCGGCCACCGAGCGACGGGCCAGACGGCTGGAATACCAGCCGGACACCAGCGCCAGGTCGTAAGGGCGCAGTACATCGCCGACACCCTTGGCGTCCTTGGGGAATTTGCCGTTGAGTTCAAAACCTTCGTAGCCGATTTCCTTGCCTTCGCTCAGGGCGGTGCTCAGCGGCGTCTCGCCACCGAGTGACGGCAGGTCGTCGTTGCTCCAGGAGATCGGGTTGATGCCAATTCGAATAGCGGGCATGGCTGCACCTTTTATTGTTTTACATAACCAGTAAGAACGACGCAGATCCCTTGTGGGAGCGGGCTTGCTCGCGAAAGCGGTGTGTCAGGCAACAAAAATGTTGAATGTGCCGGCCTCTTCGCGAGCAAGCCCGCTCCCACATTTGAAATGCGTCAGTCCATCAAGACCGGGCCGTGCGCCAGGCATCGATCAGTTCAACGAACGTGCCCTGCACCTGGCGGATCAACGTTTCATCGTCGATTTCACCGGCCATCCACGCGCGGCTCGGCTCCTGGAAAATCGTCCGGCCGACTGCAAACCCGCGGCACGTCTGGCTCTGGCTGGCCTGTTGAAACCCTTCGGCCAATGCCGCTGCCGGTGCATTCAGCCCCAGCAACACCACGCCTCGGCAGTACGGATCACGTTCCTGAATCAGCTCGTCGAGTTGTTTCCACTCCTCGGCGCTCTGCGCTTCGATCTTCCACCACGCCGGGTAAATGCCCAGGTTGTAGAGGCGTTTGAGCGCGCGATACAGCACGTCCGGATGGGTCGACGGATGATCCTTGGGCGGGATGATTTCCAGTAGCAGCTCATGACCGCTGACCTGGGAGGCCTGGTACAAACCCTTGATCTGCGCTTCCTGTTCCAGTCGCAGCAACGGCTCGTCGTCGGGGTGGAATTGCACCAGGCACTTGATGATTTGTTCCTGCGGCCAGGCGATCAGGTTGCTGCCGATGGAGCGCCCATGCTCGAAGGCCAATGGCCGCGAACCCTGCACTTCCACCGGACGCGCCACCCACCAGCCACGGCCGGTGGCGGCGTTCAGCGAGTCCTGGCCGAAGCGTTGATCAGCCAGCAGCCCGACATCGGCCTCGATGCCCTGCTCGCGCAAATCGGCTTCGACCCGCTCCACAGCCTTGATAAACAGTTGCTTGAGTTCGCCGATGGCGCTCAGGTCGCGACCGCCCTTGTGCGCCAGTTCCACCAGTTGCCCGCGATGGTCGAAAGCAAAAATGAACAGTTGCTTCCACTGTTTGCGCGGCACGCTGACCTGATGCAGACGCTGCAACACCGCGTCTTGATCCGGCCGGGTAATCGGCACCGGGCTGTTAAACAGATAGGCGAGTTCGGCGCGGGTCGGCATGGCCGGCGCGCAGGCATGGCGCGACACCACCAGACCGCCACAGGCATTGGCCAACTGGCAGCAGCGCTCGTCGCTCGCGTCTTCCAGCCAACCGGCGAGGAAGCCCGACATGAAGGCATCGCCAGCCCCCAGCACATTCAACACTTCCACCCGAACGCCGGGATAAATGGCGCCGTCCTCGAGACGCTCAGGAATGACGCCGTGAATCACCGTGCAACCTTGCGGACCGAGCTTGACCACCAAGGTCGCCGCACTCAGGCGCCGCACATTACGCAGCGCGGTGAGCAAATCCTCGGAGCCGCCGGCAATTAAAAACTCTTCTTCCGTGCCGACGATCAGGTCGAAACGCGGAAGGATTTTCTGCACATGCTGGCTGACGTTCTGGTCGGCGACGAAACGGGTTTCGCCGTCGGCCTTGCCGGCCAGGCCCCAGAGTACCGGGCGATAGTCGATGTCCAGCACCCGTTTGACGTTGTGCTTCTCGGCGTAATCCAGCGCCTGGATGCTCGCCTTGTAGACGCCGTCTGTGGAGAAATGCGTGCCGGTGATCAGCAAGGCTTTGCTGGAAGCGATAAAGGCTTCGCTGATGTCTTCGGCCCGCAGCGCCATGTCGGCGCAGTTTTCGCGGTAGAAGACCAAAGGAAAGGTTTCGCGATCCTTGAGGCCCAGCAGGACCATGGCGGTCAGGCGCTCCGGATCGATCTTGATACCGCTGACATCGCAGCCTTCGCGGGTCAGGGATTCAACCAGGAAGCGGCCCATGTGGTCGTCCCCTACCCGGCTCAGCATCGCCGATTTAAGGCCCAGTCGAGCGGTGCCAAAAGCGATGTTGGCAGACGACCCGCCGAGGTATTTGGCGAAGCTGCTCACATCCTCCAGCCGCGCGCCGACTTGCTGCGCATAGAGGTCGACGCCTAGGCGCCCCAGGCAAATCAGATCCAATTGACGCCCACTGGCAAAACGAGTCTGGCCCATGCTGGCTCCTGTTATTTTTATCAGCCTGCGTTCGGGGCGATGCCGCGCCGAACACTCTTGGTGGGATGCAGACTAAAACGTCCGGGACCGAACAATCAATAATTATTCTAAATATTTTTTACGTGGAATATTTTTTCCAATAAACTTTGCTACAGGCGTTCCAGAGGCAGTGCATCGTTTCAGCACACGTCGTACTGACCGCACGCTCAAGATTTTATTCCGGCCTACCCTGTAGACTGCGCACAGCCAACCTATTGTCAGGGGATGACGCTCTCTGTCGTCCCTATAAGAACAAGCCAGAAGGATTCCTTATGACCCGCACCGATCAGCCGGCGACGACCGAGAGCACGCCCGACAGCGATCTCGCCAGCCCCCCGATCAACGCCGAGCGTCTGCTGCAGCTGATCACCAACGAATACGAAAGCCTGCCGCGCCAGCTCAAACGCATCGCCAGTTACATGAGCCAGCAGAGCGACCGGATCATGGTCGACCGCATCAGCGACATCGCCCGTGAGTGCGAAGTGCACCCGTCGGCGATCGTGCGTTTTTCCCAGCGTTTCGGCTTCAGCGGCTTTAGCGAAATGCAGGCACTGTTCCGCGAGGCCTATACCCACAAGACCACGCCGGTGCAGAACTACCAGCAGCGCATTCGCAGCATGATCGCCAACAAGTCGCAGAAGGCCAGCGGCGGCGACCTGGCGCGCGAGTGCATCGACGCGACCCTGTCAGGCATCGAACGCCTGGGGCTGGAACTCGATGATCAGGCTTTCGACAAGGCCGTCGACCTGGTGGTGAATGCCGACAACATCTACGTGGTCGGGGTGCGCCGTTCATTCGCGGTGGCCGACTACCTGGTCTACAACCTGCAACACACCAACAAGCGCATCCATCTGGTTTCGGGGCTCGGCGGCAGCTACCGCGAGCAGATGCGCAGCGTGCGCGCCAATGACCTGGTGATCGCCATCAGCTTCACGCCCTACGGCAAGGAAACCCAGCACTGTCTGCGCATTGCCCAGCACCATCAGGCCAAAACCCTGATCATCACCGACAGCAACCTCTCGCCCCTGGCCAAGCGCGCCAACACCGTGCTGCTGGTCAACGAAGGCAGTTCGTTTGCCTTCCGTTCGTTGAGTGCAACGCTGTGCCTGTGCCAGGCGCTGTTTATCGCCGTGGCCTATCGGCTGGAATTGAAGGTCGATGAGATTCACGAACAGGTCGGCTTCGAGGATTAGCGCCACGCCGTTTGCAGCTCGCTGAAGCTAAACTAAGGTTGTCCATCCCGAAATGGACATCTGAAGGAGCGGTTCAATGAAGCTGATCGGCATGCTGGATTCACCGTACGTGCGGCGCGTCGCCATCTCTGCCAAACGCCTTGGCATCCCACTGGAACACCAGTCGGTTTCGGTGTTTCGGCATTTCGAGCAATTCCAGCAGATCAACCCGGTGGTCAAGGCGCCCACCCTGGTGCTCGACGACGGCGAGGTGTTGATCGACTCGACGCTGATCCTCGACTACCTCGAAGCCTTGGCCGGTCCCGCCAACAGCCTGATGCCCAGTGACCTGAAGCAGCGCTTGCGCTCGTTGCGCCTGATCGGCCTGGCGTTGGCGGCGTGCGAAAAGTCCGTGCAGCTCTACTACGAACGCAACCTGCGACCAGCGGAGATTCAGTTTGAACCGTGGGTGGAGCGGGTCGAAGGGCAATTGGCGGCCGCCTATTCGGCGCTGGAGCGGGAGCTGGAAATGCAGCCGCTGAAGACTGACGGGACGATTGCTCAAGACGGGATTACGTTGGCGGTGGCGTGGAGTTTCACCCGTCTGGTAGTGCCGGATCAGGTGGATGAGAATCGGTTTCCACAGATCAATGCGTTTACCGCATATGCCGAAGGGCTTGAGGATTTTGTCAGTACGCCGATTGAGTAGATGGATTTGTTGTGTCTGATCTGGCTCTGGCCCCTTCGCGAGCAAGCCCGCTCCCACAGTTGTCCTGCGGTGGATGCAAAATCTCCAAACACTAGAGATCAACTGTGGGAGCGGGCTTGCTCGCGAAGAGGCAGTCACATTCAACACCAAGTTGGCTGCCACTCCGATCACACAAAAACGCCGCTTCCACCCAAGGCAGAAGCGGCACAGGCCTGTGCCCCAGCGTAAATCAGTGCATGAACAGGGCGATCAGGATGATGATCGGGATCGGTACGCCGAGAAAGAACAGCAGTAGTGAGCGCATGGTAGTTCTCCTGGGTTAGCGAACAGGCAGTGAAGTGGTGGTCACGTAAGCGTCGGATTCCAGATACACCACGGCATCCCGACGACGGCCGCCAAAGGTTGCAGCGAGGCTGGCGCAAAACGCACCGATCAGCAGCGCAATGAACATCCACAGCGAAGTCCAGGCAGCGACTTTGGCGGCGGTGTCGGCGGCTTGTTGGGCAGCGAGTTTGGCGTCGGCCACGGCTTTTTGCGTGCGGGCATACACTTCATCGACGCGACGTTCCGTGTCCGCTTGAGTGAGGTTGGTCCGCTGGGCGACCAGTTGCGCCAGGTAGATGCGGTCTTCGGCAGCCAGTTGACCGCCGTTGCTCAGACTGCGCACGAAGATGCGCGTCACGGTGCCGCGAACGGCGTCATCACTGACCGCCGCCGGACGATCATCGCGGAACAGGCTGTCGACGAAGTAACCGTACGGGTCACTGTCAGTGTTGCCGACAGCCGTACCGGCGGCTTGAGTCGCGGCACTCGCGGCGCCACCGACCACACTCGCCCCGGCCTGCACGCCACCGCTGACGATGCTGCTGACCGAGCCGACCACCAGCGTCGCCGTCACCAGCGTTGCCACGCACCAGGCCAGAAAGCCGTGGGCAGTGTCACGGAAGTAAACTTCATCACCGTGCATGTACGCCCACTTCACCCGCAAACGACCGGCGATGTAACCGCCCAGTCCGGAAGCCACGATTTGCGTAGCCGCCAACCAGACAATCGTTGAAATACCCAGGCCCTTGGCGCTGACCCCTTCATTGGCCCACGGCGACACCGCCGAAAAACCCAGGCCAAAGCCGAGCAGCACGAGAATCAGCGACAACGCTGCCGCCGCAGCGGCTCCCGCGAAGATCGCGCCCCAGGACACGCCAGAGAGCGTGCTCGTTTCTTCGAGGGCCGGATAGAAACCATCAGAGGATCTATTCATTGTTATATCGCTCCAGGCAGGAAAGATGGTGATACAACTCTTCAACGGAGGAAGTGCAGTCACCGTGCCAGTCGCCAACCTTAAATAAATCGCGGCTTTTCAATAAGTTATAAAGTTTGAACTTCCAATGGCCTTGCAATTTGCAAGGAACTGTCAATAACGGCGGGTTTTATGCATTGCATACGAACTACTTGCGCTTGTAACTCTTATTACCGCTGGGCGTGAGGCAATACACCCCGCCCCTAGGTCCCGTGCAGAATGTACCGCTGCCACATATGCAACCATCGGCGCTCTGCAACATCGTTTGCGGGCGAGCCTGGCTGGTGCCGCCATACATCGCCGAGCAACTTTTCTTCGAGCCACTGATGGAGCCATCGTTACACAGGAACAGATCGCCATCGCAGCGATCGATACCGCCCTTTTTTCCCGAGCACGGTGTATTGCCCGCCCAGGCGGATCCGCTGGTAACGCAGAGCAGCAACAGGACAATCGGCGTCCAGCCACGACAAATCAAAGTGCGCACAAGCCAACTTCCTATTAGAGTTATGGCCGAATGATATCAATATCCCGGGCAGGCTTATGAAGCAACATGAAAGTTAATTTAAAAAGTCGCCGACGTTTCTTGGCAAAATGCCCACACCTTCGCCATGAACTGACTACCAGGCCCGCCCTATGACCCGCATCTTGACCATCGAAGACGACGCCGTGACCGCCCGGGAAATCGTTGCCGAATTGAGCAGCCACGGCCTCGACGTGGATTGGGTCGACAACGGCCGCGAAGGTCTGGCGCGCGCGGTCAGCGGCAACTACGACCTGATCACCCTCGACCGCATG
This sequence comes from Pseudomonas sp. BF-B-26, assembly GCF_019956495.1. Classification (NCBI taxonomy): domain Bacteria; kingdom Pseudomonadati; phylum Pseudomonadota; class Gammaproteobacteria; order Pseudomonadales; family Pseudomonadaceae; genus Pseudomonas; species Pseudomonas sp. BF-B-26. The sequence goes on from NZ_JAHBDP010000033.1 coordinate 48,846, forward strand.
CTGCCCGAGCTCGATGGTCTGGCGATTGTGACCACGCTGCGGACCATGGGCGTGGCCACGCCGATCCTGATGATCAGCGCCCTCTCCGACGTCGATGAGCGTGTGCGCGGCTTGCGCGCGGGCGGTGACGATTACCTGACCAAACCGTTCGCCACCGATGAAATGGCCGCCCGGGTCGAAGTCCTGCTGCGCCGGCAGAACACCGTGACCGCCCAGGCCACCACGTTGCGGGTGGCGGATCTGGAGCTCAACCTGATCAGCCATGAAGCCAGCCGCGACGGTCAGCTGCTGATGCTGTTGCCCACCGAGTACAAGTTGCTGGAATTCCTGATGCGCAACACCGGGCAGATTCTGTCGCGGATGATGATTTTCGAAGAGGTCTGGGGTTACCACTTCGACCCCGGCACCAACCTGATCGACGTGCACATCGGCCGGCTGCGCAAGAAGATCGACCCGCCCGGCAATCTCCCATTGATCCGGACCGTGCGAGGCTCGGGTTATGTCATTGCCGAACCCGTCTAAAGGCTGGCGTTCCTCCAGCAGCCGCCTGCTGGCGCTCTACAGTTCGCTGTTCGTGCTCTGGAGCGGCATTCTCATGGGGGTCATGTACTACGAGGTGTCCGATTACCTGGACAACCTGGCCAAACACTCGCTGATGCAGCGCCAGCATTTGTTTTCGCGCTTTCAAGGCGAACAACTGATGGACGCCCTCGCCGTCAGCATGACCTTCGACATTCGCGGCATCGACGCCTATGGCCTGTTCGATAGTCAGCATCGCTACCTCAATGGCGCCCTGCAGCACATTCCCGCAGACCTGCCGCTGGACGGCAAGATTCACATGCTCAGCGACTGCGCCGACTCCGACGACCCGACCCTGCCCGCTGACAGCTGCGACGCCGTGGCGACCCAGACCCGGGATGGACGCTGGCTGGTGCTGGTGCGCGACAACGGTTCGTTATTCGCCGTGACCCGGATCATCCTCCACGCGTTGTTCTGGGGCGTGACCCTGACAATCCTGCCGGGCATCGCCGGCTGGCACTTGTTGCGCCGCCGCCCCTTGCGGCGCATACGCGGGATTCAGGCCAGTGCCGAGGCCATCGTCGCCGGCGACCTGACCCGCCGTCTGCCATTGTCCAATCGCCGCGATGAACTGGACATGCTCGCCGCCATCGTCAACGCCATGCTCGAACGTATTGAACGCTTGATGAACGAGGTCAAGGGCGTCTGCGACAACATTGCCCACGACCTGCGCACGCCGCTGACGCGCCTGCGGGCGCAGCTGTACCGGATTCAGCAACAGGCTGATGAGGGTTCGACGCTGGCGGTGCAACTGGACTCAGTGCTCGGTGAGGCCGACACCTTGATGGCGCGCTTTCGAGGGTTGTTGCGGATTTCCGAGCTGGAAGATCGTCAGCGCCGTTCGGGTTTTGTACAGCTGGATCCGGTGCCGTTGTTGCAAGAGCTGCACGACTTTTATCTGCCGTTGGCGGAAGAAGGCGAACTGGTTTTCAAGCTGCAACTGCCTGACGTCTTGCCGCCATTGAATGGTGATCGCGCGTTGCTCTTCGAAGCGGTAGCAAACCTGCTGAGCAACTCGATCAAGTTCACGCCGCCGGGTGGCGAGGTGATTTTGCGGGGGGTCAATGAGGGTGGGCATACGCGGATCGAAGTGCTCGATTCGGGTTCCGGGATACCGGAGGCAGAGCGGGAGGCCGTGTTCCAGCGGTTCTATCGTGCAGAGGGCGGCAACCAGAAAAGCGGGTTCGGGCTAGGGCTGTCGATCGTGGCGGCGATTGTGAGCTTGCATGGGTTTACGCTTGAAGTCGGTACCAGTGAACTCGGCGGTGCGCGGTTGGTGCTGGATTGCCGGCAAAGCTTGATTCCCCAGACCTGACGTTAACTCAAGAACAAAGTAGATCCCTGTGGGATTGGTGGTGTTTTCAGTAGCCCACCACCCCTTCTTCATGCATCTGCCGCAACAGCACCGCCCCGTTTTCCATAAAATCCGACGCCCCAACCATCCCCGCTTCCACCGCCAATCCTTCCAGCTGCTCACGCCCGTCCAGTTGAGGAAATTCCTCAATCCGCTGCAACAACCGCCAGGCCAACGGGCTCAGTGCAGAAAACTTCACACTCCAGTCCTGCGCCCGACGCACCAACAGCAATGTCGGCTGAGCCGGCGCTGTCTGCGGTTGATAATCCGGCCCCACCAATTGCACCGGCCAGGCATACGCCAACGGCCAGGCCAGCGGTGAAACCTGCAACGGTCGGTCCAGCAACAACCCGGCATCGCTCAGCGGCAACGGTTCGGCCTCGGACTGCTGCAACGCCATCTCGACCCACTCGTAATGCGCCAGCTCCACCATGAACGGCGGCCACGACCCTTCGCTCAACGCTTGCGGTTCCGAGGCCAGGAACTCGACGAACTCCTTGGCGATCTCACCGAATTTCGGCGTGTGCGCGCGGTAGTCGCGCAGGAAAATCCGTACCAGTGAACGCCAGTGTTCATCACCGAGAATCTTGATCAGCACCGGAAACGTCCCGCTGAGCAACGACGACAGGTTCGCGAAAATCAGGTCGCGGTAAACCTGCGCCCGTGTCACGTCCATCCCGGCCGGTGGCGCGCAATGATCGGGATCACGCAGGTAAAGGCCCAGGGTGTTTTGCTGTTGAAACAGGCTCGGCTTATCCACGCTTCACCCCCTCGGTTTGCAGACGGCGGATGGTCTGCAATTCGGCCACCAGTTCGGAAAATGCCGGAAAGTTGAAATCCCGTTCCAGCAGCGTCGGTTGCGCGCCGAATCGAGCATAAGCCTCTGCCAGCAACGACCAGACCACCGGTTTGACCGAAGCGCCGTGGGTGTCGATTTTCAAGGTGTCGGACTCATCGAAATGCCCGGCCACGTGCATGGCCACCACCCGGCCCGAATCGATGCCGGCCACAAAGGTCTGCGGATCAAAACCGTGATTGATCGAGTTGACGTAGACGTTGTTGACGTCCAGTAGCAGGTCGCAATCGGCCTCGCGCAGCACCGCGTTGGTGAAGGTCAGCTCGTCCATGTCCTGTTGTGGCGCGGCATAGTAGGAGACGTTTTCCACCGCCAGGCGCCGACCAAGAATGTCCTGGGCCTGACGAATTCGCGCGGCGACGTGGTGCACCGCTTCTTCGGTAAAGGGCAGCGGCAGCAGGTCATAAAGGTGACCGTCATCGCCGCAGTAGCTCAAGTGTTCGCTGTACAGCGGCACCTTGTAGTGATCGAGGAAAACCCGGACTTCCTGCAGAAACCCGACGTCCAGCGGTGCCGGGCCGCCCAATGACAGTGACAAGCCATGACAGGACAACGGATGGCGCTCGGCCAGGGCACGCAACGCATGACCATGAGCGCCACCGATACCGATCCAGTTTTCCGGCGCGACTTCCAGAAAATCGAAATCGCCCACGCGGGCTGCCTGAAGGTCCTTCATTAAACCGCGACGCAAACCGAGCCCGACGGTCGCCTTCGCTGATGTGATGGGGGTCTGCATTGGTGTCGATCTCAATGATTGCCAGGACGCAATCACAGTTAACCGAAAGGATGTATCGGGTCTGTGTTCGGCAATGCCCTGATAGTGCAGGGAACTGTATCGGGAAGCCTGTCAGATACAGTGCAATACACAACACAAATCCCCTGTGGGAGCGGCGGTGCGGCGATCCGACTTGCTCGCGAAGGCGGTGTGTCAGGCAACATCATTGTCGACTGGAGGTCCGCCTTCGCGAGCAAGCCCGCTCCCACAGGGGTCCAGTGTCAGTCAGGGAAATGTAACTTTCGTCGCTCCAGGCAGCGGCACACGGGGCCCGGACTAAACTTAGTGCACGCAGGACGTGCTTATCGTCCTGTTCATTCCAACGACCACCGTTCAGAGGTGAACGCCTCGGAAAACAAGGCCTCTGGACTGTGATCCTGCTGAAGGAGCACACGTGATGGACGAGGCAAGACTCAATGATTTCATGGGCAAACTGGTGAACGACATGGGCGGCGCGGCGATGCTCGCCAACGTCATCCTCGGCGAAGAGCTCGGACTGTACCGGGCCATGGCCGACAGTCAGCCAGTCACCCCTGAAGCCCTCGCCGACAAAACCGGCTGCAACACCCGCCTGCTGCGCGAATGGCTCAGCGCCCACGCCGCTTCCGGTTACATGGAACACCGCGACGGCCAGTTCCGCCTGCCCGAAGAGCAAGCCCTGGCATTGGCAATCGAAGACTCGCCGGTCTATGTGGCGGGTGGCATCGGGGTGGTCGCATCGTTTTTCCATGACAAGGACAAACTGGTCAACGCCATGCGCGGCGACGGTGCCCTCGCCTGGGGCGATCACCATCCGTGCATGTTCAGCGGCACGGAGCGGTTCTTCCGGCCAGGTTATAAAGCGCACCTGGTCGCCGAATGGCTGCCGGCGCTCGAAGGCGTGGTCGCCAAACTGGAGGCTGGCGCCAAGGTGGCGGATATCGGCTGCGGCCACGGCGCCTCCACCGTGATCATGGCCCAGTCGTTTCCGGAATCGCGGTTCGTCGGTTTCGACTACCACGCGCCTTCCGTCACCGTCGCCACCCAGCGCGCCGAAGAAGGTGGCGTGGCCGGGCGTGCGCGGTTCTTCCAGGGTACGGCAAAAAGCTTCCCCGGCGACGACTATGACCTGGTCTGCTACTTCGACTGCCTGCACGATATGGGCGACCCGGTGGGCGCGGCGCGGCACGCTTATGACGCGCTAAAACCGGATGGCACGGTGCTGCTGGTAGAGCCGTTCGCCAACGACTCGCTCGATGACAACACCAACCCGGTTGGCCGCTTGTTCTACGCCGCCTCGACCTTCATCTGCACCCCGAACTCGCTGTCCCAGGAGGTCGGCCTCGGGCTCGGCGCCCAGGCTGGCGAGGCGCGTTTGCGCAAGGTCTTCACTGAGGCCGGGTTCAAGACGTTCCGGCGGGCCACGGAAACGCCGTTCAACCTGATTCTGGAGGCGCGCAAGTAAACCCGATCCCTGTAGGAGCACAGCTTGCTGGCGATGGTGTGTTTGAAATCGCCATCGCCAGCACGCTGTGCTCCTACAGGGTGGTCGGCCAATGCTACCCTGCAAACACTCATGGTCCACCGGAGTGTTGAACATGCTCGACAGCCACATCCGCGAACAACTCGGCCACCTTCAGCAGTTAATGGCCGAGCAGCCGTTTGTGGTCCTGACCGGCGCCGGCATCAGCACTCCGTCGGGCATTCCGGACTACCGCGATAATCAAGGCGTGCGGCGTGGCCGGCAACCGATGATGTATCAGGAGTTTCTCTCGGCACCCGAATCCCGGCGACGCTATTGGGCGCGGGCGATGCTCGGTTGGCCGCGGGTGTGCCAGGCTCAGCCGAACGTGGCCCACGAGGCCTTGGCCCGTTTGCAAAGTTCGCAGCAGATCAGCGGGCTGATCACTCAAAACGTCGACACCCTGCACGACCAGGCCGGCAGCCATGACGTCATCGAACTCCACGGCAGCCTGCACCGGGTGTTGTGCCTGGACTGCGGGAAACGCAGCGAGCGGGATTCGATCCAGCAATTGATGGAAGCGCAGAATCCGTATCTGGCCGGCGTGGATGCGGTGCAAGCCCCGGATGGCGACACGCTGCTGGATGCAGCGTTTGAGGCACGTTTTCAGGTACCGCATTGCCCGCACTGCGCAGGTGAGCGGATGAAGCCGGACGTGGTGTTTTTTGGCGAGAATGTGGCGCAGATAACGGCGGCCAAAGCGATGGCGGCGGTCGAAAAGGCTGCGGGGTTGTTGGTGGTCGGGTCTTCGTTGATGGCGTATTCGGCGTTTCGGTTATGCCGGGCGGTGGCGGATCAGGGGAAGCCGTTGATTGCGATTAATTTGGGGAAGACTCGGGCGGATGACCTTCTAGATTTGAAAATAGAGGCCTCGTGCGAGCAACTTTTACCCTTACTGGCCCAACACCTGACGACGTAGAAACTGACGAAACTCCAACCCTGTGGGAGCGGTCTTGCTCCGGGCGGCGCTCCGACGAAAGTGGTTTATCAGGCAACATTAATATTGAATGTGCAGGCCTCTTCGCGAGCAAGCCCGCTCCCACATTGGATCTGTGTTTCAGTGCGCAGATAAGCGTTGGCCCAGGTTTTCGGCTTTAAGAATATCGAACAGCGCCTGCGCCGCCGCCGACAGTTCCACCCCTGGCTTGGTCAGCACCCCAATCGCCCGCTCCACCACAGGATCGCGCAAGGTAATGCACCGCGCGCCCAATTCCAGCATCTGCCCGACGCACAACGCCGGCACTGCACTCACCCCCAAACCGCTGGCCACCATCCGCCCAACCGTCGCCAACTGATGGCTTTCAAACTCCACCGGCAATTTCATCCCACGCGCCTGCAAGTGCTCTTCGAGCATCACCCGCACCGTGGACGGTCGCTGCAAAGTAATGAACGGCTCCTTGAGCAAGGTCTGCCAATCGATGTCTTCCAGTTCCGCCAAAGGAGAATCCTTCGACACAACGGCCACAAACCGGTCCATGTACAACGGCGTGAATGCCAGCGACGAACTCTGATTCGGTTCAAACGCCACCCCCAGCTCAACCTGCCGGTCACGCACCATCTCCAGCACCTGCTCGTTGATCACGTCATTCACCGTGACGTTGACCTTCGGATAGCGCGCCCGAAAGGTTTTCAGGATCGGCGGCAGCAGGTTGCCGGCAAATGAGGGCATCGCCGCCAGCGTCACACGCCCGCGCTGGAGGGTGAAGCGCTGGCGCAGCTCATCCTCGGCGTTATCCCAGTCAGCGATCAGGCGACGTGCCAGAGGCACCAGCGATTCTCCTTCTGCGGTCAGCGCGACATTGCGCGTGTTGCGGGTGAACAGGCGCCCGCCCAACCCCTCCTCCAGCGCTTTAATGGTCAGGCTCAAGGCCGATTGCGACAGGTGCAACCGCTCGCAGGCCACGGCAAAACTCAGACTCTGGGCCACGGCCAGGAATGCGCGGATCTGCTTGACTGTCATGTGCGAGTTGCTCCAGTAATTAAGAGTACGGCTTGCCCGCGATGGCTTCCTTGAAATCGCCATCGTCGGATCGCCGCCCGGAGCAGGCTCGCTCCCACAGGGGTTATTGGTGAGTTTTATCTATCAATCAACCTTAAAAATCAACTTAACAAATGAATCCTTCAGCGCGACACTCCTACCCCATACGGCTAGCCAGCCGCCCACAAAGAATAAAAGAGGTGCATATGGCAGGTTTCGACAAGCGCGTGAGTTCCTACGAGGAAGCCCTTGCAGGTCTTGAAGACGGCATGACCGTGATCGCCGGCGGCTTCGGTCTGTGCGGGATTCCGGAAAACCTCATCGCCGAGATCAAGCGCAAAGGCACACGCGACCTCACCGTGGTTTCCAACAACTGCGGCGTCGACGGTTTCGGCCTCGGCGTGCTGCTGGTAGACCGGCAGATCCGCAAGGTGGTGGCGTCCTACGTCGGCGAGAACAAACTGTTCGAAGACCAACTGCTTAAAGGCGAAATCGAAGTGGTCCTGACCCCCCAAGGCACCCTCGCCGAAAAAATGCGCGCAGGCGGTGCCGGCATCCCGGCGTTCTTCACCGCCACCGGCGTCGGCACTCCCGTTGCAGACGGCAAGGAAGTCCGCGAATTCCATGGCCGCAAGTACCTGATGGAAGAATCCATCACCGGTGACTTCGCCATCGTCAAAGGCTGGAAAGCCGACCATTTCGGCAACGTCATCTATCGCCACACCGCCCAGAACTTCAACCCGCTGGCCGCCACCGCGGGCAAGATCACCGTGGTCGAAGTCGAAGAAATCGTCGAACCCGGCGAGCTGGACCCGGCGCAGATCCACACCCCTGGCATCTACGTCGACCGGGTCATTTGCGGCACGTTCGAGAAGCGCATCGAACAGCGCACCGTGCGTAAGTGATCCCCTGCCCCCGGACCGAATGAAGGAATAACAACAATGGCACTTTCCCGCGAACAAATGGCTCAACGCGTCGCCCGCGAAATGCAGGACGGCTTCTACGTGAACCTGGGCATCGGCATTCCGACCCTGGTCGCCAACTACATCCCTGAAGGCATGGAAGTCATGCTGCAGTCGGAAAACGGCTTGCTGGGCATGGGTCCCTTTCCTACTGAAGAAACCATCGATGCCGACATGATCAACGCCGGCAAACAAACGGTGACTGCGCGTATCGGCGCGTCGATCTTTTCCTCCGCCGAGTCCTTCGCGATGATCCGCGGTGGTCATGTCGACCTGACCGTACTCGGTGCGTTTGAAGTGGACGTGGAAGGCAACATCGCCTCGTGGATGATCCCCGGCAAACTGGTCAAGGGCATGGGCGGCGCCATGGACCTGGTGGCCGGCGCAGACAACATCATCGTCATCATGACCCACGCGTCCAAGGACGGTGAGTCCAAGCTCCTGTCCAAATGCAGCCTGCCGCTGACCGGTGCCGGGTGCATCAAGCGTGTGCTGACCGACCTGGCTTACCTGGAAATCGAAAACGGCGCGTTCATTCTCAAAGAACGCGCACCGGGCGTCAGCGTCGAGGAGATTGTCGCCAAGACCGCCGGTAAACTGATCGTGCCGGATCACGTTCCGGAAATGCAGTTCGCTGCCCAGTGAGGAATCATTCCATGCAAGAAGTCGTCATTGTCGCCGCCACCCGCACCGCCATCGGCAGTTTCCAGGGTGCCCTGGCCAACGTGTCCGCGGTTGACCTCGGTGCTGCGGTAATCCGTCAGCTGCTGGCGCAAACCGGTCTGGACGTTGCTGAAGTCGATGAAGTGATCATGGGCCAGGTGTTGACCGCCGGCGCCGGACAAAACCCTGCGCGCCAGTCGGCAATCAAGGCCGGCCTGCCCTTCACCGTGCCTGCGATGACCCTGAACAAGGTCTGCGGCTCGGGCCTCAAAGCCCTGCACCTGGCCACTCAGGCGATTCGCTGCGGCGATGCCGATGTGATCATTGCCGGCGGCCAGGAAAACATGAGCCTGTCCAATTACGTCATGCCCGGTGCGCGCACCGGTCTGCGCATGGGTCACGCGCAAATCGTCGACACCATGATCAGCGACGGTTTGTGGGATGCGTTCAACGATTACCACATGGGCATCACCGCCGAGAACCTGGCCGAGAAGTACAGCCTGACTCGCGAGCAACAAGACGCCTTCGCCGCAGCCTCGCAGCAGAAAGCCACGGCCGCCATCGAAGCCGGGCGTTTTGCCGATGAGATCACGCCGATCCTGATTCCTCAGCGCAAGGGCGACCCAGTCGCCTTCCAGGTTGACGAACAGCCACGGGCCGGCACCACCGCTGAAGCACTGGGCAAACTGAAACCGGCCTTCAAAAAGGACGGTTCGGTGACCGCTGGTAACGCCTCGTCCCTGAACGACGGTGCCGCCGCCGTGATCCTGATGAGCGCGGAAAAGGCCAAGGCCCTCGGCCTGCCCGTGCTGGCGAAAATCGCGGCTTACGCCAACGCGGGCGTAGACCCGGCGATCATGGGCATCGGCCCGGTCAGCGCGACTCGTCGTTGCCTGGACAAGGCCGGCTGGTCCATCGACCAACTGGACCTGATCGAAGCCAACGAAGCCTTCGCTGCACAATCGCTGGCGGTGGCCAAGGACCTGGAATGGGACCTGAACAAGGTCAACGTCAACGGCGGCGCTATCGCCCTGGGCCACCCGATCGGTGCGTCGGGTTGCCGAGTGCTGGTGACTCTGCTGCATGAAATGATCAAGCGTGACGCCAAGAAAGGCCTCGCCACCCTGTGCATCGGTGGTGGTCAGGGCGTGGCACTGGCGATCGAGCGGGCGTAAAGCGTTCAACAGATGGCGCGGGGACCCACGAATATCCGTTCGCCGTCTGGCAAAACACCCGGTGCGACTCACGTCGCACCGGGTTCTTTTTGCCTGGCTGTCAGGCAAATTTCACCAGGTTCAGCACCGGCAGCGGACCGCCTGGAAACTGCACCAGCCGCGCCCCGACACTCAATTCCCCAAGATCAATCCCGAAGAAGCCCAGCTGTTCGATCAGCGCCGCCACTTGAGCTTTCGCATCGGCATCATCACCCGAGAGAAACAGCACCCGCCGCCCGCCCTCCGCCGCTGGATCGCTTTCCAGAAAACGTGCCTGAAGGTGATTGAACGCCTTCACCACCCGCGCACCGGGCACCCATTCGGCAAACACTTCGCTGGATGTGCGCCCCTGCAAATCCACCGCCTTGAACGATGGCGCCTCGATTGAGTTGTTGGCGTCGATGACAATCCGTCCGTCAAAATTCGGCAGGCCGGCGAGCGCGGTCGGCAACTTCGACCAATTGACCGCGACCAGCACGATGGCTTGCGCGGCGGCTTCCTCGCGGGTTCCGGCACGCGCCGTTGGCCCGAGTTCTTCCACCAGCGAGGCCAGGCTTTGCGGGCCACGGCTGTTGGCAATAACCACTTCAATGCCTTGACGCGACAGTGCTCTGGCAAAGGCTGCGCCGATTGCGCCGGCGCCGATGATTCCGATGGTGCTCATGGTTGTTCACTCCGTGGGTTGTCGTTGGAGTGAATACTGCGCTTGCCATTAGCGCTTGATTAGCGGGTAATGCCTTGAATGATCTTCAAGCATGACTAGCAGGTGATTCCCATGGAAACCCTCGCCAACCTCGAATCCTTCGTCCGCAGCGCCGAGACCGGCAGTTTTTCCGCCGCCGCACGGGTGCTCGCGCTGACCCCAGCCGCTGTCAGCCGCAACGTGGCGATGCTCGAACGCAACATCGGCGTGCGGCTGTTCCAGCGCTCGACCCGCAAGCTGTCCCTGACCGAAGCCGGGGAACGCTTTCTGACGAGCATCGGCGGCAATCTGGAAGCGTTACAGACAGCAATCAGCGCGGTGAGCAGCGACCAAGGTGAGCCGACGGGCGTGCTCAAGATCAGTCTGGCGCCGACGTTTGGCATCGGCCATGTCTTGCCGCTGCTGCCAGCGTTTCTGGCGCGCTACCCATTGATTCGCCCGGAATGGCACTTCGAAAACCGCCCCGTGGATTTGATTGCCGAAGGGTATGACGCGGCCATTGGCGGCGGTTTCGAGTTAATGCCCGGTGTGGTGTCGCGGACGTTGGCGGCGGCGCATGTGGTGGCGGTCGCCTCTCCCGCCTACCTCGCAGGACGCAGCCTGCCCGACAGTCCGGCAGACCTGTCCGGACACACCGGCATTGTGATGCGCGGCACCCGCACCGGGCGGATTCGCCAATGGCTGATGCACGATGGCGCAGGCAACGAAGCACCGGCCAATCTGAATGAACACATTGTGTTCAATGACCCGGCCGCCATGCGCGAAGCGGCGATACTCGGCCTGGGCGTGACGCTGCTGGTGTTGCCGGATGTGCTGGCGAACATCCAGCGCGGCGAACTGGTGCGCCTGCTGCCCGACTGGCACGCCGACGCGGGGCCGATTTCGCTGTATTACCCGAGCCGGACGTTAATGCCGGCCAAGACCAGGGTGTTCATCGAGTTTGTGGTCGAGGCGTTTTCACACCACTGACAGACTGATAGTTCCCACGCCGCACCGCGCTGGCCTCACGCTTTTTTGGTGTACGCAAAACCCTGTAGGAGCTGAGCTTGCTCCGGGCGGCGATCCGACGATGACGGCGGCACATTCAATATTGAATAGCCTGTCAGATCGCCATCGTCGAATCGCCGCCCGGAGCAAGCTCGGCTCCTACACAGGCATGTCGTGATTGAAACCTTCATTTTTGTATACAAAATCACGACATCTATAGAGCAATCCCGCCCACGCAATGCTAACGTTGCCGCCTCACTCAGGTCGGAGGTGCGGGCGTGCTGCTACTCAAACTGCTGGTCATCCCAGGATTTCTCTTGCTGATTTCCCTGGCCGGTAAACGCTGGGGACCGAGTGTCGCCGGTTGGCTGTCGGGGTTGCCGGTGGTGGTCGGGCCGATTCTGTTCTTTCTCGCCATCGAGCAGGGCCAGGTGTTCGCCGCTCAATCGGCGACGGCGGCGCTGTCGGCGATGTTCGCGATGATTGCCTTTTGCGTGACCTACGCTCAGGTTGCACAACGCGCGAAGTGGCCGTGGGCGCTGGTGATTTCGCTGTTGGTCTGGGCCACGGCGGCCGTTGTGCTGTCGTTGATTCCGCCGTCCCTGGTGTTCTCGGTGATCGCTGCCGCGACTGCCCTGCTGGCGGCGCCGTATCTGTTTCCCTCGGTACAGCCGATCGTTTCGGCCCCGGCGCCGAAGTCCGACAAATTGCTGTTACGCATGATTGCCGGCGCCCTGCTCACCCTCGCTGTCACATTGTTGGCCAGCACCGTCGGTGAACGCTGGAGCGGTCTGCTCGCGGTGTTCCCGGTGCTGGGCAGCGTGATGGCGGTGTTCTCCCAGCAAACCCGCGGCCCGGCATTTACCGCTGCATTGTTGCGGGCCACCGCGACCGGGATGTATTCGTTCGCCGCGTTTTGCCTGGTGTTGGCGCTGACGTTGCCGAATTTTGGTTGGTGGGGATTCGCGATGGGAGTGGTGGTTTCGTTGGGGATGTTGTTGGTGACGAAGAGACTGGTCATGGGTTCAAAAGACAGTTCGACCGTATCAAAGAACTTGCAGAAGGCCGACACGTAACACCATGGTCTTAAAGAGAACTCTTTTGTCTCAGAGTCAGGCGTAACGCTGTCCCTGCCACAGGACTGAGGGCTGCCAGAAAGTGGATTCCATGGGATGATTGCGGCGAACGCGCGACCATCCACTGGAGTTTCTGAATGTCATTGTTGAGTAAAAAAGCCGTTGTCCTGTTGTTGACGGCGGTTGCCAGTCTGGGAGCGCTGAATGCGCAGGCCGCCAAGGCCACTGCCAGCGATGCCGCGCCGGCACAGAACGTCTCGATGCTCGGCGGCAAGTTCAAGTTCAGCCTGCCTAAAGGCTTCGTCGCCAACCCGCTGCCTGCCGGCGACGCGACCACCGGCACCGCCGGGGCAACGGGCACCATGTACACCAATCAGGCGACTAAAACCGTCGTGATCGCCGCTGAAAACACCATCCCCGGCGGCCTCAACGTCAAAGACAACGACGGTCAGTTCCTCGACTCCGTGGCGTCTGACTTCGCCACCCAACAAGCCACGGCGCTGCCGGACTTCACCAAACTCAGTGAAAAAAGCCTGACCCAGAAAGGCACTGGCCTGGGGTTGCGGCAGATCGACAGCACCGCCACCCAAGGCGGCGGCAAAACCCTCGACACCACGCTGATGGCCGCGTCCAACACGCGCATGGCGATCATTCAGGTGATTTCCCGCCTCAGCGACAATGCTGGCCACGAGACGCTGGTCAAACAGATCGTCACCGGCAAGTAAGCGTCAGGGATTGAGACGCTGCAACCAGGCGCTCAAGTCCTGCATTTCGGCAGCACTGATGCTGTGACCGACGCCAGGGTAGGCATGAAATTCAGGCTTGAGTGACAGGCTCTGCAACAGGCTGTCGGCGTCCGTGCCATCAACGTACGGAAGGCGTTTGTCCGCGGTGCCATGACCGATGAAAATCGCCAGCTCCTGGCGCTTTTCATCCGGTTTCAGTTCGGACCTGAGCACCGGCAGAATCCGCCCGCTCAACGCCGCGATCCCGCCCACCGCCTCGGGGTGACGCAGGGCCACCTCGTAGGACATGATCGCGCCCTGGCTGAAACCCACCAGGAACACCTTGTTCGGTTCGGTGTGATATTTCTTCGCCGCTTGTGCAACGAAATCCTGCAGCACCTGGCCGCTGGACTTCAGATCATCGGTCTCACCGTTGTAGGCCGCGTTGCCCTTCTCGCGAAACCACTTGTAACTGCCCTCCTCCATCACCATCGGTGCGCGTACCGACAGGTAGTTGTATGACGCAGGCAGTTCATCCTTGATGTCGAACAGGTCCTCCTCGTTACTGCCAAAACCGTGGAGGAAAATCACCAGGGGCTGATTGCGCGATTCGGGGTTGGCCTGCTCCAGGTACTTGAGTGGCAGATCGGTTTGCAGCGGGATTTGAGCATGGACGGCGGTGGACGCCAGGAGTGTCAGCAGAGCGAGAAACTTCAACATAAACCTTCCTTCACAAGTGCAGGATTCGGGGCAGAGCCTAACACTGTGAATCGGGATGTCGATAATTGGCTGGACATCTTCGCCACTTCATCGGGCCTCTTCGCGAGCAAGCCCGCTCCCACCGTTGACCGCATTAGTCCAGACAACTCGGTCAACTGTGGGAGCGGGCTTGCTCGCGAAGGCGGCCTCGAAAACGACTAAAATCCTCAGTCGTTAATCAACTTCCCGACCCGAATCGGCTCGCGCCCCGCGACCTTCGCCTGCCAGGTGCCCGGCTGGGTATAGCGCCCGCGATCGATGGCAAACAACACCCCACTGGTCCCGGCGCAAACAGTCGTGACCCGATCATTCAGCGGATCGACCACTTCAAACAGCGCATCTCCCTTCTCCACCCATTCACCCGAATCGCGCAGGAAACTGACGACCCCGTGATGCGGCGCGAACAGGTATTGGGTGCCTTCGAACGGCATGCCTTCACAGCATTCGCTCGGGGCCGCAGGCCAAGTGCCTTTGATGAAACCCTGTTCGGCGAGGAACCCGAGAATCGCCTCGCAATTGGCTTGAGCCTGATCGACTCGCGTATCACCCATGCTGCCCAGCTCCAGCGTCGTCGCCAGGTTGGCCGGCGGGATCGCGGCTTCAGGGAAAGCCCTGGCCAGGCGCAACCACGGGGTTGAACACGACTCATCGAATGAACTGCCGCCAGAATCTTCGCAGAGCAACGCCACCCCAGCCTTCAAACGCGCCGCCAGGGATTGCCACTGCGGCCAGTGTTGCGGCAAGGCATACAGATGAATCGCCGCGTCGAAATCACAATGCAGATCCAGGGTGATGTCGGCCTCACAGGCGTGGCGCAGCAGCAAGCGGTGCATAGCTTCAAGTTGCGAGGCCGGTGCCGGCAAATCGTCGAGTACCTGGCACATGGTCTGGCGAATCAGCGCAATGTTGGCAACCGCATCACTGCCCAACCGATCGCCGATCAACTCGGCCACCGGAGCGCTGAGTTCGACGAAGGAGCGGTTGAAGTTCTTGCCACTGCCCAGCTCGAAGCGGCCCATGTGGCTGCCTTGCAGGTGCTGATCGAGGCCAATGGGATTGGCCACCGGGACCAGTTCAATCACGCCCTGCAACTGGCCCTGGGTTTCGAGTTCGGCCAGACGCTTTTTCAGTTCCCACGCCGTGCGCATGCCCGGCAGTTCATCCGCGTGCAGGCTGGCCTGGATGTAGACCTTGCGGGTGCCCGCGCCAAAACGAAACACGCTGAGGGTGCGTTCGGTGCCCAGGTGACTCCAGGGCAGTGAATGGTCGATGCGTTGCATGGGGTGCTCCTGTGTTCGCGTGCTGCGCAGAATAAATCATCAAGGCATAAAAAAAGTGGCAACCGCGTCAACGGTCGCCACTTTTTTGAACGGCGTGATTACTGGCCGTAAACGTCAAAGTCAAAGTACTTGTCTTGCACTTGCTTGTACTTGCCGTTGGCGCGGATTTCGTTGATGGCGGTGTTGAATTTCTCTGCCAGGGCGGTATCGCCCTTGCGCACAGCAATACCGGCACCGCCGCCGAAGTACTTGGCGTCTTCGTAGGTCGGGCCGACGAAAGCGAAGCCTTTACCGGCGTCGGTTTTCAGGAAACCGTCGTCCAGGTTGACCGAGTCGGCCAGCATCGCGTCGAGACGACCGGCGACCATGTCCAGGTTGGCTTCCTGCTGGGAGCCGTAGCGAACCAGATTGATACCGGCCGGCACCAGCACTTCAGTGGCGAAGCGGTCGTGGGTACTGGCGCGCAGCACACCGACTTTCTTGCCTTTGAGTTCGGTCAGCGGGTCTTTGATGTCGGTGCCTTCCTTCATCACGAAGCGCGCCGGGGTGTGGTAGTACTTGATGGTGAAGTCGACGTTCTTTTTGCGATCGTCGGTGATGGTCATGGACGACAGGATCGCGTCGATTTTCTTGACCTTCAGCGCCGGGATCAGGCCGTCGAACTCTTGCTCGACCCAGGTGCACTTCACTTTCATTTGCTCGCACAGTGCGTCGCCGATGTCCACGTCGAAACCGGTGAGTTTGCCGTCAGGGGTTTTCATCGAGAATGGCGGGTAACCGGCTTCGATACCGAGACGGATCGGCTTGGCGTCTTCGGCCACAGCCGTCAGAGACAACATCGACAGTGCCAGAGCACCGAACATCACTAGCTTCTTCATTTATAACTCCTGTGTGCGGAGGCTTTTATTGGCAGATTTCGGTAGGTGAAGACCGAAGTGGCCGGCAGTCTAGAGCGGCTCAAGGAGGGCAAATTGTGTTTAAGCGACAAATACTTATAGAAATGCAGCCGAAAGATTCAAGTCCCTTGAAGCGTGCGCCAAGCCGGTGCAAAGACTGTAGGACAAACCCTTTTTTCAGACAAAACCTACAAGCAAAAACTACAAGAGAGCCCTATGCCCACGTTGAACCTGATCCAGCACCACCCCGCCGAAGGTCCCGGCGCCATTGCCACGTGGGCCGCGTCCCGAGGTTTGACCCTGAACGTGTTTCGCGCCGACCTCGGCCAGTTGCCGCCAGTCAGTGCCGCACCCGTGATCCTGTTGGGCGGGCCTTATGAATCCGACGCCGGGCCAGCCTGGCTGGAAGTTGAACGCCAGTGGTTGGCGGGCAGCCTGGATCAAGGCGCGGCGGTGTTTGCGATTTGTCTGGGGGCGCAGTTACTGGCGCTGAGCCTGGGTGGGAATGTGCGGCGGATGGATCGAACCGAAACCGGTTGGACGCCCGTGACCTTTGTCGATGGCCAGACGTTGCAGGTGCTGGAATGGCACGAAGACGCCATCGACCTGCCACCAAACGCTCAGTTGCTGGCCAGCAGTGATCAGTGCGAGCAGCAGATGTATCGCGTCGGGCCAACGCGGGTGGGTTTGCAGTTCCATCCGGAGTGGACGGCTGAATCGGTGGCAACGCTCAATGAACACTTTGCCGAAGAGTCACCGCTGCCCCGGGGTCAACAGGACAGCGCCGCCTATGCAGCCGTGTTTGAGTGGTTGCAGGCGACGCTTGATGAGTGGTGGGCATCCGTTTAGAGCAAGATCAACATTCGCAACCGATCACGGTGCTGGCAGGCCGTTGCAGCGCAACACTCAACTCAAACCCCTCATCCAGCCACCCGGTCACCCCGCCGATCATTTCCTTGACCGGGTAACCCAGCGCCGCCAGTTTCACCGCAGCCTTGTTGGCACCGTTGCAGTGGGGCCCGGCGCAATACACCACGAACACGCTGGTTTTCGGGTAGGCCGCCAGAGCTTCAGCGTTCAGCAGTCGCCCCGGAATATTGATCGCTCCCGGCACATGGCCACGCTCGAACGCGAGCGGGCCGCGCACGTCTACCAGGATAAAATCCACTTCGCTGGCCTGTTGGCTGCCGTGGACGTCGGAACAGTCGGTTTCGAAGGTCAGACGGTTGCTGAAATGCATCAGGGCGATGGCCGATGGGGCGGCGGGAATCTCGCGGACCAGGCTGGTCATGGGCTGTACTCCAAAGTCTCGGTGGGTGTGAGAAGACTTTATCGGCCCGACGCTTGCGGCTACAGTGGCGCACAAGACACTCACCGGGAACTTTCCGCCAAATGCAGCCCACCCCTGGATTGGTCGCGATTCTGGCCTACGACGGCCTCTGTACGTTCGAGTTCGGCATCGCCGTGGAGATCTTCGGCCTGGCCCGCCCGGAGTTCGACTTCCCTTGGTACGAACACCGAATCGCCGCCGTCGATAGGGGCCCGATGCGCGCCATGGGCGGTATTCAGGTGCTGGCCGATGGCGGCATGGAACTGCTCGAAGACGCCCGGACCATCATCATTCCCGGCTGGCGTGATCGCAGCGCCCCGGTGCCTGAGGCATTGATCGCGGCCCTGCGCCAGGCCCATGCCCGGGGTGCGCGGCTGCTGTCGATCTGCTCGGGGGTGTTCGTGCTGGCAGCCACCGGTTTGCTCGACGGTCGTGGCGCCACCACGCACTGGCGTTACGCCGCTGAGTTGGCCGAGCGTTTTCCGAACATTCTGGTGGACCCGGACGTGCTCTATGTCGATTCAGGTCAACTGATCACCTCGGCCGGCAGCGCTGCAGGTATCGATGCCTGCCTGCACTTGGTGGCGCGGGACTTCGGCACGCAAGTGGCCAACTCGGTGGCGCGGCGGCTGGTGATGTCGCCGCAGCGCACCGGCGGTCAGGCGCAGTTTATTCCCACGCCGGTCAGTCCTACACCGCGTAGCGATTTGTCGCGCGTCATGCAGTGGGCACGCGAGCGTTTGCATGAACCGCTGGAGGTTCGCGAGCTGGCGAGTGAGGCGGCCATGAGTGAACGGACGTTTCTGCGCCGCTTCACTGAAGCCACCGGCATGCCGCCCAAAGCCTGGTTGCAGCATGAGCGACTGGGCCGCGCTCGGGAGCTGCTTGAGAGCACGAGCCAGAACACCGACCAAATTGCCCAGCGCTGCGGTTATCGCTCGGTGGAGAGTTTTCGGGTGGCGTTTCGCAGCGTGGTCGGGGTGCCGCCTTCGGTGTATCGGGAGCGGTTTGGGCACGGGGTAAAAGCGATTTCTTGAGGTGTTCTTTAGGGCCTCTTCGCGAGCAAGCCCGCTCCCACAGTTGACCGAGTAGTTTGGACGGACGCGGTCTAATGTGGGAGCGGGCTTGCTCGCGAAGGCGTCAGCCCAGACACCGCTGCACTCAAGGCTTACGCAACAGATACGTATCCATAATCCACCCATTCGCCAACCGGGCCGCCTTGCGCACTCGTTCAATCTCATCCGCCACCTCCCTGAGCTTGCCGCTGATCAAGATCTCATCCGGCGTCCCCAGGTAGGCCCCCCAGTAAATCTCTGTCTCCTGATCCGCCACCCGATGGTAGGAATCTTCTGCATCGAGCATCACCACCAGGCTGTCGGCATCGCTCACCTGCCCCGCCGCCAACCGTCGGCCAGTGGTGATTTCAATCGAGCGGCCAATGCGGTTCAGCGGCACCTTATGTTGCGCCGCCAGCGCCTGAACACTGGTGATGCCGGGGATCACTTCAAACTCGAAGACGCACCGGCCCGAGGCCAGAATCGCCTGCAAGATCCGAATGGTGCTGTCGTACAACGCCGGATCGCCCCACACCAGAAAACCGGCGCACTGCTCGTCAGTCATTTCCTCGCTGATCAACCGTTCGAACGTCTGCTGCTTGGCCAGGTTCAGGTCTTCCACGCTGGCCTTGTAGTCCACATCACCGCGTTCACGCTCCGGGCTGTGGGCTTCGACGAAGCGGTAGTCGCGATCAGTGATGTAGCGCTCGCAGATCTCGCGGCGCAGGTCGATCAGTTTGTCTTTGCTCTGGCCCTTGTCCATGAGGAAAAACACGTCGACGAGGTTCAGCGCTTTCACGGCCTGCATCGTGATGTAGTCGGGGTTGCCGGCGCCGATGCCGATGACCAGAAGTTTTTTCATCAACGTGTTCCCTCAGGGTCCGTGCCCAGCAAGCGCAAGCGCCAGCGGCCGTTAAAGCGCAACTCAATGGCCGACAGCGGTTCAACATCGATCAGGTTGAACGCTGTGCCTTGCAGCACCTGCGTCAGCGCGGCGCGAATGACAAACGGATGGGTGATGGCAACGATGTGTCCCGCAGTGGCCTCCAGCGTTTTCAGCCAAGCGGTCACCCGCTCACCGAGTTGCACCACCGACTCGCCGCCGTGGGGCGCCGAATTCGGATCATCGAGCCAGATTTGTAGCGCTTGGGCTGAGGATTTTTGCAGATCGTCGATCCGCGCGCCTTTCCAGTGCCCGAAATCGCAATCCCTCAATGCCTCGACAATCTCCACGTCACTGCCGAACAACTCGGCGGTTTGCCGGGTTCTCAGTTCAGGCCCACACACCAGTCGCGGCGTCCCCTTGAACTGAGCACGACGCGATCCCCTTGCCGATTGCCAATCCATTTCTATTGGCTCATTCGTAGGAAAACACGCCAATTTTTGTGCGACGGTTCGAGCGTGGCACATCAAAGTCAAACGGGTTGCCTGCACGAAGGATCACTCTGTCGATGAAAATTGAAAACGGCGTCACACCGCGATTTATTGCCAATTGTGCCGTAAGAAGCGCGACCCAGGGCGTTTCGTTTGATCCAGCAAACACAGGTCCTGACTCACACGCACCTGGAAAAAACGGCGATATCCGACACCACTATGGGCGATGGCCTACAAGCTCTGTCGACTTCCATGTAGCCCAAGGCCCACGGGGTTTTTGCCCTGTTTTGGGGCTTTCAAAAACCATCGAAAAATTCACTAGACATGTTGAGTCCGCTACATAAATACTGTTTTAGCAATTTATGAAATGAAACCGACATATTCATCCAGCAGGAGCCCGGATGCCTTCTCTCAGAGACCTGATCACCGATCCCGGCCTGGACCTTACGCCGTCGGAACGCAAAGTCACCCGTGCCTTGCTGGACCAGTACCCGCGTAACGGACTGGGCCCGATGTCACGTTTGGCCGAACATGCCGGTGTCAGCGATCCCACCATCGTGCGACTGGTCAAAAAACTGGGTTTCAGCGGTTATGCCGATTTCCAGGATGCCCTGCTCAGTGACATGGACCACCGCCTCCGCTCCCCCAGCACCCTGTTGCAACCTCGCTCCAATCTTCAGAAAGGCGACGTCTGGAGCCAATATCTGGCGCACAGCCATCGAGCGCTGGTGGACACCCATGCGCTGACCCAACCCGAAGATGTGCGAATTCTGGTGGAATGGCTGCTCGACACCCGCCATCAGGTGCATTGCTTCGGCGGGCGCTTCAGCAGTTTCCTCGCCAGTTATTTACTCAATCACCTGCGCTTGCTGCGTCCAGGCTGTTTCGCCCTGGAAGACAACGCGCAACTGCCCGACCGTTTGTTCGACGTGCAACGTCAGGACATGGTGCTGGTGTTCGACTATCGCCGCTATCAGTCACAGGCCCTGCGCGTGGCCAATGCGGCGAAAAGTCGCTATGCACGCGTGGTGTTGTTTACCGACATCTATGCTTCACCGTTGCGGGAAATGGCCGACCTGATCATCAGTGCACCAGTGGAATCGGTGTCGGCCTTCGACACCCTGGTTCCGGCGCTGGCCCAGGTCGAGGCGCTGATCGCCTGCCTGACCCTGCGCAGTCCGGACCTGGCCGATCGCCTGGAAGGCATCGACGCCCTGCGGACCGACTTCGACACCCACCTGCTGGAGGAAAAATAAGGATGTTCAAGCTCCCCCACCACTCACCTCGGGATTTGCCATTCGTCACCGATCACACCGCGCTGTTGCTGGTGGACATGCAACGCGCCTGGCTTGAGCCGCAGTTCGACCCGCACCTCAACGGGCCGGACGCCGAATATTTCCTGACCCGCACCCACATGCAGGTGGTGCCCAATCAACGCCGGCTGCTCAGCGCCTTTCGCAGCGCCCGGCAAAACGTGCTGCACACGATCATCGAAAGCCTCACCGCCGATGGCCGCGACCGCTCGCTGGACCACAAGCTCTCGGACATGCACTTGCCCAAGGGCAGCCCGCCAGCGCGGATCATTGACGACCTGACCCCGGCAGAAAACGAAATCGTGCTGCCCAAGACCTCGTCCGGGGTCTTCAACTCCACCAACATCGACTACGTGCTGCGCAACCTCGGGACGCGGCACCTGATCATCGCCGGCATCGTCACCGACCAGTGCGTGGACATGGCCGTGCGTGATGCCGCCGACCGCGGTTATCTGGTGACGCTGGTGGAAGATGCCTGCGCGACTTACACACCCGAGCGGCATCAGGCCTGCCTGAATGCAATCAGGGGTTACTGCTGGATCACCGACACCCAGACCGTGCTCGGCCGGTTGCAGGAGATGCAGCCATGAGCGAGCGCCTGTTGCCACTGCCCATGACCACCCTCGTTACCACCGACCTGATCGGCGTGACACGCGGACGCTCCTTTCCCACGGACGAACTCGAGCATTATCAAAGGATGGGGTGTGGCTGGGTGCCGGCCAACAGCGCGCTGACCCCGCAAGACATCATCGCCTACGCCAACCCGTGGGGCGCTTATGGCGATTTGCGGCTGATGCCTGACCTGCTCAGCCGAGTGACGGTCAGTAACGGCCCGGATGCCAATGCGCCAGCGCTGGATTTTATGCACAGTGACATTTGCGAAACCGATGGCCGCCCGTGGGGTGCCTGCCCGCGTACGGTGTTGCGCAATGAGGTAGAACGTTATCGCGCCGAGTTGGGCTTGCAGGTCAACGCAGCGTTCGAGCATGAATTCAACTTGAACACCGGCGACGTTGAACACCTGGCGTTTTCCCTGCAAGCCCAGCGTCAGGGTGCCGAATTTGGCGGTTGGCTGCTCAGCGCCCTGCGTGCCGCTGGCGTCGAGCCGGAAATGTTCCTGCCCGAGTACGGCAAGCATCAATACGAAATCACCTGTCGCCCGACCCTTGGGGTGGCCGCTGCCGACCGCGCGGTGAACGTGCGTGAAATCACCCGCGAGATCGCCCGGCAGATGGGCCTGGCGTTGAGCTTCGCGCCCAAGACCTCGGAGCATGCGGTGTGCAACGGCGTGCACCTGCACGTCAGCCTGCTGGACCTGGCTGGCCAGCCAGTAATGTACGACGCCGGCACCACCAATGGCTTGTCGACCCTCGGCCAGCACTGGGCCGCCGGCATCCTGCATCACCTGCCCGCGCTTTGTGCGTTTACCGCGCCGACGCCGGTGTCCTACGAGCGTTTGCAGCCCCATCACTGGAGCGCATCCTACGCGTGCCTCGGGCAACGCAACCGCGAAGCGGCGCTGCGAATCTGCCCGACGACAAGCCTGGGCGGCAAAACGGTGGCGTCGCAATACAACCTGGAATTTCGCGCCATGGACGCCACGTCCTCGCCGCACCTGGCCATGGCCGCGCTGCTGATTGCCGGCCGGCTGGGCATCGAACAACGCCTGGCTCTAAACGCAATCACCGATGAAGTCCCCGACGCCCTGAACGAAGAACAACGCCAGGCGCGCGGCATCGTCGCCCTGCCCGCGTCCCTTGCCCAGGCCCTGGATTGCCTGCGCAACAGCGAGGCACTGATTGAAGCCCTGCCGAGCGCGTTGCTGGACACCTACTTCGCCCTTAAAGCCGAGGAACTGACGCTGACGGAACAGCTGTCGCCCGCCGAACGCTGTGAGCACTATGCGCGCCTGTACTGAATCGGCTGAGCTCGGTCTTTACACCGGGCCCGCGTACACCCTGAGTCGGGAAGACTCCGATCACCCGTTGATTCTGGTGTGCGAACACGCCAGCCGTTTTATTCCCGCCGGGTTAAATGACCTGGGCCTGAGTCACGAGGCGGCCCATGAGCACATCGCCTGGGACATCGGCGCCCTGGCGCTGGCCGAGGGCTTGTCCCGCGCATTGGGCGCAACCCTGTTGGCGGCCAATTATTCGCGCCTGTTGGTCGACCTCAACCGACCGCGCCAGGCCCCGGACAGCATTCCGGCGCAGAGCGAGATTTATCAGGTGCCGGGCAACCGGGATCTGGACGAGGCCACCCGCGAGTACCGTCGGCAATCCCTGTTCGAACCGTTTCACTCGCGTCTGACAGACTTGATCGACGTGCGTGTCGCTCAAGGCCGGCCGGTGCGGGTGGTGGGGATTCACAGCTTCACGCCGATCTATCACGGCCAGCCCCGCGTGCTTGAAGTTGGCGTGTTGTATAGAGAGGCCAAGGAATATGCCCAGCGTTTGATCGATGGCTTGAGCCAGCATCCATTGAAGGTTGCCGGTAATGAGCCGTACAAAATCAACCCGCTGGGCGACATGACCGTGCCGGTCCACGGTGATGCACGAGGCCTTGAATCAGTGTTGATCGAGGTGCGCAACGACCTGCTGCGCACGCCTGAAGGCGTCAATCGCTTTACCGACTACCTGGCGCCGCTGTTGTAAAGGAGTCGCTTCAAACTCGCAGCGTGTAGCTGCGTTCATATCAAGGAGAACGGCTTCATGGAAATAGAAGAATTCGGCTACAAGCAAGAGTTGAAACGCAGCCTGTCACTGACCGACCTGGTGGTGTACGGGATGATTTTCATGATCCCCATCGCACCGTTCGGTGTTTATGGCTACGTCAACGCCGAGGCGCCGGGGCTGGTACCGCTGGCCTACATCATCGGCATGGTGGCGATGCTCTTCACGGCCCTGAGTTACGGCAGCATGGCTCGGGCCTTTCCGATTGCCGGTTCGGTTTATTCCTACGCGCAACGGGGCCTGAACCAACACGTAGGGTTTATCGCCGGCTGGCTGATGCTCCTCGATTACTTGCTGATTCCGCCGCTGCTGTATGTGTACGCGGCCATGGCCCTGAATCATTTGTACCCGGACATTCCGAAGGTCGGTTTCATCCTGGCCTTCCTGGTCAGCGCGACCTTCGTCAACTTGCGGGGCATCACCTTCACCGCGCGAATGAACATCATCTTCCTGCTGGCGCAACTGGTGGTGCTGGGGATCTTCCTGTTCTACGCCTGGAACGCGCTGCACAGTGGTGGCGGTAACGGTCAGCTGACACTGGCGCCGTTGTACAACCCCGAGACATTCAACTTCGCCCTGCTGATGCAAGCGGTGTCGATTGCGGTGCTGTCGTTCCTCGGTTTCGATGCGATTTCCACCCTCGCCGAAGAGATCAAGGGTGACCCGGGCCGCAGCGTCGGCAAGGCCGCGCTGATCACGCTGGTGGTCATGGGCGTGATCTTCGTCGTGCAGACCTGGATTGCGACGGATCTGGCGGCCGGCATGGGTTTCAAATCGGCTGACACGGCTTTTTATGAAATCGCTGAACTCGCGGCCGGCAGCTGGCTGGCCACCCTGACCGCCGTGGCGACGGCGCTGGCCTGGGGTGTTGCGGTGGCAATCACCTCTCAAGCAGCGGTGTCTCGTCTACTGTTCGGCATGGCCCGGGA
This sequence comes from Pseudomonas sp. BF-B-26, assembly GCF_019956495.1. Lineage (NCBI taxonomy): Bacteria > Pseudomonadati > Pseudomonadota > Gammaproteobacteria > Pseudomonadales > Pseudomonadaceae > Pseudomonas > Pseudomonas sp. BF-B-26. The sequence continues at coordinate 73,887 of NZ_JAHBDP010000033.1, forward strand.
CGGCAAGCTGCCAAAGGTGCTGGCCAAGGTTCATCCCAAACACAACACGCCGTACGTGAGCATCTACCTGGTGGCCGTGCTGTCGCTGGTGATCTGCTACCTGTTCATCAACTCGGTGGACACCCTCACCTCGCTGGTGAACTTCGGCGCACTGAGCGGTTTCATGTTGCTGCACCTGACGGTCATCAACTACTACTGGCGTCGGCAGAAATCCGGCCAGGTGATCCGTCACCTGATCTGCCCGGTGATCGGCTTCATCATCGTCGCGGCGATCATGTACAACATGGGCGTCGACGCACAGAAACTCGGCCTGATCTGGATTGCCCTGGGCCTGGCCTACCTGTTTGTACTCAACAAACTGGGCACCCGTGCGGTACTGCCCGACCCAAGCAATGGCTGACAAGAAATAGAGCGGCGTCTGACAAAAATTCAGGCGACCGCCGATTGAACGCGTGGAAACCGACAGTGATAGTCAGGTTCGGTGCGAACCACCGAACCCTTTGATACAGGAGTGCATCCATGCTGGTCTTACGCCCAGTCGAGTTAACCGACCTGCCCCAGTTGCAGCAACTGGCGCGCGACAGTCTGGTAGGCGTCACGTCCTTGCCGGACGACACCGAATGCCTGCGCGAGAAGATTCTCGACTCCTGCGCCTCATTCGAAAAAAACGTTGAGGGGCATGGCCCGGAGAACTACTTCTTCGTGCTGGAAGATCTGACCCGAGAACGCTTGGTGGGCTGCTCGGAGATCCTTGCCACTGCCGGTTTCAGCGAGCCGTTCTACAGTCTGCGCAACCGGCATTTCACCAGCGCCTCGCGGGAGCTGAACATCGAGCACGGCGTGCCCGCGCTGTCGTTGTGCCACGACCTCAGCGGCCATACCTTGCTGCGGGGTTTTCATATTGACGCAGCGCTGGTGCGCACACGGTTTTCAGAGTTGCTGTCCCGGGCGCGGCTATTGTTCATCGCCGCCCACTCACAGCGATTTTCCGAAGCCGTCATCACCGAGATCGTTGGCTTCAGCAGCGACGAAGGGCACTCGCCATTCTGGGATGCGGTGGGCAAGCATTTCTTCGACCTGCCTTATGTCGAGGCCGAACGACTTTGCGGCCTGGAAAGCCGAACCTTCCTCGCCGAACTGATGCCGCAATACCCGATCTACGTGCCGATGCTGCCCCAGGCGGCGCAGGACTGCATCGGCCGCATCCACCCCGATGGCCAGGAGGCGTTCGATATCCTCGAGCGCGAAGGCTTTGAAACCAACAGCTACATCGACCTGTTCGACGGCGGTCCGACGTTGTATGCGCGCACTCCCGGCATCCGTTCCATCGCCCAGAGCCAGACCGGCACGGCGAAACCGGGTGCGTCCATTGATGCCCGTGGCAGCTATCTGGTGAGCAACGATTCGCTGAAGGACTATCGCGCTATCGTCGCCGATCTGGATTACCAGGCCGGGCAACCTGTGGGGTTGAGCACCGAGATATGTGCCGCCCTGAACGTGACCGAAGGCAGCCCGATCCGGCTGATCGCCCTGTGAGCATCACCCGGCCCCGCGCCCAACGACAACGCCCGAGCGGGCGTGCAGAAGGAGTTGCATCATGATTGTCCGCCCGGTTCACGTCACCGACCTGCCCGCCTTGCTGAACCTGGTGCACCAGGCCGGCCCCGGCTTCACCACCCTGCCGGCCAACGAGGAACGCCTGGCCCACCGGGTACGCTGGGCCCAACGAACCTTCGCCGAACAGGTCGAACGCGCCGATGCCGATTACCTCTTCGTGCTCGAAGACGACGATCAGCAACTGGTGGGCGTCAGTGCTCTGGTGGGCGCCGTGGGCCTGCGCGAGCCCTGGTACAACTACCGGGTCGGACTCACGGTCAGTTCGTCACCGGACCTGGGTATCCGGCGACAGATTCCGACGTTGTTCCTGAACAATGAAATGACCGGCCAATCGGAGATTTGCTCGCTGTTTCTGCGACCCGATCAACGCCAGGGCAGTAACGGTCGATTGCTGTCGTTGGGGCGCTTGTTGTTTGTGGCCGAGTTTCCGCACCTGTTCGGCGACAAACTCATCGCCGAATTGCGTGGCAGCGCCGACGAACAAGGTTGTTCTCCGTTCTGGGACAGCCTGGGGCGACACTTCTTCAAGATGGATTTCAGCCACGCCGATCACTTGTCGGGGCTGGGCAGCAAGTCGTTCATCGCTGAACTGATGCCACGCCAACCGCTCTACACCTGCCTGCTCACCGAACAGGCCCAGGCCGTGATCGGCAAGGCACACCCGAACACCGAACCGGCCCTGAAAATCCTCACCGCCGAAGGCTTTGCCCATAAGGGTTACATCGACATCTTCGACGCCGGCCCGGTGATTGAAGCCCCGGTCTCGAATATCCGCACCGTGCGCGACAGCCAACCGCTGGTGCTGGCCATCGGCACACCCGACGAGGAGGCCCCGGTGTGGCTGATCCACAACCGTCGCCTGGAAAACTGCCGCATCACCGCCGCCCAGGCCAGACAGGTGGGCAACAGCCTGATCGTCGACCGCCTCACCGCCAAACGCCTGCAACTGCAACCCGGCAACTCGGTGCGCGCTGTGCCACTGCTCAATCAACAGCAGCAGGCTGTTGCGGCGTGACCGACGGTTGCCCATCCGCCTCTGCAAATTCGTCATCATCCTTCCCCCGCTCGCGTGATAGCCTTTTGTTCCTTCGGCGTTGACACTTTTGCTCAAGCCCTTCCATTCCCATTTCAGTGGTGGAACTCATATGTCCAGGCTTTCTCATCAAGATTTACGCCGTAACTTTCGCGAGCTGTTCGCCTCCAACACCTGCTATCACACGGCGTCGGTATTCGACCCGATGTCGGCCCGCATTGCCGCTGATCTGGGTTTTGAAGTGGGGATCCTGGGCGGTTCAGTCGCATCGTTGCAGGTACTGGGCGCCCCCGACTTTGCCTTGATCACCCTCAGCGAGTTTGCCGAGCAGGCCACTCGTATTGGTCGTGTTGCCCAACTGCCGGTCATCGCCGACGCCGACCATGGCTACGGCAACGCGCTGAACGTCATGCGCACCATCGTCGAACTCGAACGCGCCGGTGTGGCCGCCCTGACCATCGAAGACACGTTGCTGCCCGCCCAGTTCGGCCGCAAGTCCACCGACCTGATCGGGGTGGCGGAAGGCGTCGGCAAGATTCGTGCGGCACTGGAAGCCCGGGTCGATTCGGAAATGGCAATCATCGCCCGCACCAACGCCGGGATCCTGCCGGTGCAGGAAGTCATCAGCCGTACCTGTCATTACCAGCAGGCCGGTGCGGACGGGATTTGCATGGTGGGCGTGCGAGACTTCGACCACCTCGAACAAATCGCCGAGCACCTGAGCGTGCCGCTGATGCTGGTCACCTACGGCAACCCGTTGCTGCGCGACGACAAACGCCTGGCCGAACTGGGCGTGCGGGTCACCATCGATGGCCACGGCGCCTACTTCGCCGCGATCAAGGCCACGTATGACAGCCTGCGGGAACAACGGCAGTTCTTTACTCAGGCGTCGGACCTGAATGCGACCGAGTTGACTCATACCTATACGCAGCCTGAGGAATACATCCGTTGGGCGGAAGAGTTCATGAGCGTCAAGGAGTAGCGGTTCAGCAGATGTCAAAGTAGTGACTGCAATGGCCCCTTCGCGAGCAAGCCCGCTCCCACAGGGATTTGGGGTGAACACAAGATTCGTGAACACCACCAATCCAATGTGGGAGCGGGCTTGCTCGCGAAAGGGCCAGATGCCACACCACTAATCAGCGGTTTTGAACTCCCGCTCCCGCTGCAACGCCCGCGCCTGAACCACATTCAGCATCGCGCAGCCTTCGCGCATCAGCAGATGAACCGCCCGGGTAACGCGAGTCAGATCGCAATCGGAAATGTCCTTGAGGTTCAGGCTGGTCAAGGTATCCGCCAGATCGCGAACCACGGTAAAACGATGTGCAGCGCAAGCGGCGATGTCGCTGAGTTCTTTGTGGGTGTTGATGAAGAGCACCGGGGTTTCGGCGTCGTAGGTGTCGATGGGGAGGTAACGAGGCATGACTTGGTCGAACATTGATGTAACTCCAGGTTGAGCTACCACCGTTCGCGGCCAAGCGAATGTAAGGTGGCAGCCGTGTGCGGGTTGGCCGACCGGTACCTGAAAGACCCGGCACACCCGAGAGTGTCCCGCGCACAGCCGCCATAAAACGTTTTGGCGCTGTTGCGTTTCAGATAATCGACCGGCCAAGGTCGTTCGCGGTGTTTTCCGCGAGCCCGAACTATAGGGGTCGAAGCCGAAACGCGGCAACAGGGTACGTTGTAGGAAACGTCTTGGAAAGTTGTGGGGTGGTTTTGACGGCGGTGTCCGGCTTGAGAAACACCCCTCACCCTAACCCTCTCCCCAGGGGGTAGAGGGGACTGACCGAGTTGTTTTGGCTATTTGCTGCGACCTGATAGTGCGTGTCGAACGCACATTTGGTTAACGACAAAGCGTTTTGCATACCAGAGTTCAACTCGGGCGTTCACGTCGCCGAATTCCTCAAGAAACCCACGGTCAGTCCCCTCTACCCCTTGGGGCGGTCCGACGTTTCGGGAGGGTTAGGGTGAGGGGTCGATCCGACTGACGCCTCACAATCCCCAAACCGCACGCAATTCAGTGAGCCTTGGCCAACTCCATAATCATCCGCGACAACAGATAAATCCGCGGCGCCACACTCTCAACCTCCGCGTATTCCTCCGGCGTATGGATATTGCCGCCAACAATCCCGAACCCATCCAACGTCGGCGTACCCACCCCCGCTGACAGGCTGGCATCCGCCGCCCCACCGCTGCCTTCTTCCGTCAACTTGCGGCCAATTTCACCGTAAATCCCCTGAGCCATGGCCATCAACCGATCCGATTCCGGCGTTTGCGGCATCGGCGGCAATCCTCGCTGAAGGGTGGTGGTGACTTCGGTGTCAGTAATCAGCTTGTCTTTCGAAACCCGCGCCAGGTCCTTCTCGATCCGGTCAAACTCTTCCGGCACCGCCGCCCGCACGTCTGCCTTGGCGGTGGCTTGATCCGGAATGACATTGGTGCGGTCGCCGGCCTTGAGTACGGTGAAGTTGATGGTGGTTTTCTTCTCTGCGTCGCCCAGTTTGCCGAGCTGCAAAATCTGGTGCGCCGCTTCCATGGCGGCGTTGCGTCCCAGCTCCGGCGCGACACCGGCATGAGCCGCCTTACCCTTGACCTCGACCACGGCGGTGGCACTGCCTTTGCGCCACACCACCAGGCCATCCGCCGGGCGGCCCGGTTCGAGGTTGAGGGTGACGTCGTGGGCCTTGGCGGTTTTCTTGATCAGGTCGGTGGCGATGTCCGAGCCGGTTTCTTCGCTGGCGTCGAGCAGGAAGGTGATTTGCGCGTAATCCTTGAAATCGAGATTTTTCAGGACTTTCAGCGCATAGATCCCGGCAACGATGCCGCCCTTGTCGTCCATCACGCCCGGCCCGTAGGCGCGACCGTCCTTGATATGGAACGGACGCTCGGCGGCCGAACCTTCCTTGAAGACGGTGTCCATGTGCGCCATCAGCAGGATTTTTGCCTTGCCGGTGCCTTTCAGGGTCGCGATCACATGGCTGCTTTTGTCCGGGGTATTGGGCACAAGCTCGATGGTCGCGCCGAGTTTTTTCAATTCGTCGATGGCGATGTCACTGACTTTCGTCAGGCCCGGTTCATAGCCGGAACCGGAGTCGATGTTCACCAAACGCTCCAGTAACTTCAGGGCTTCGCCCTTGTACTGTTCGGAGTCGGCGAGGACTTGTTTGTGTGGTTCGGCGGAAACGGCGGGAGCGAAAGCGCCGAGGGCGAAGGTCAGGCCAAGGCTGGTGGCCAGCAGGGAGCGAGGGAGTTTGAACGTCATGAATCGATCCTTGTTTCGTGTCGGGAGTGAAAAACACCCTACCTGACTACGGCGCAAGGCTCTAGACCGAATGCGACACTGAGCGTTCGGCTTGGACCGAGTTGAAGCCATCGCGGGCAAGCCTTGCTCCTACAGGTCAACGTGATCTGTAGGAGCCGAGCTTGCTCGCGATGGCGGAATGTCAGGCGACATGACTGGTGATGGATCACACCGAATCAAGTAATGGGTGATGCGGTTTGCTATCGCTGCAACAGATGACGCGGTTGCGACCGCTGGCTTTGGCTTCGTAGAGCGCCTGGTCGGCGTCGTTGAGCCACAGGGTTGCGTCGGTGTGTGCCGGGTTGAAGGCCGCCAGGCCGATGCTCAGGCTGACTGTCAGCGCCGGACTTTGCTCATAGCCCAAGGTGGCGAAGCGATCACGCAGGGCATCCATGGCGGCGGCAGCGCTCGTGAGCGGAAGGTCCGGGAGGATCACGCAGAACTCGTCGCCACCGTAGCGCCCGGCAACATCCGCCGCGCGCAGGTTCTGCTTGAGCATTTTGCTCAACTGGCGCAGCACGATGTCCCCGGCAACGTGGCCGTAGGTGTCGTTGATGGATTTGAAATGGTCGATGTCGATCAGTGCAATCGCCCCGCCCTGCTGCTGACGTTTGCAACGCTGGAATTCGATTTCCAGTTGATCCTTCCAGGCGCCGTGGTTCAGCAGGCCGGTGAGGCTGTCGGTGCGGCTCAGGGCCAGCAATTCACGCTTTTGTCGGCCGAGGGTGTGGGCCTGGCGGAAGCAGATCCAGCCCAATGCCAGCGGATACAAACACATCAAGGGCAAACAGGCATACATCTGCAGTTGGCTGGTTTGCGGGACGAAGGCGGGGGAGAAAATCAGCAGTCCGACGCCCATCCCGAGAACTTGCGCCACGGTTCCTGCCAACAGGAAACGCAAACCGCCAATGGCCACATTGTTCATCGCCATCATGGCCAGGGTCGTCGCGCCGGGCAGCGGATTGAAGTGCATGGCGGCGACCCAAAAGCCGCCGAGAAAGGCGTCCACCAGCAGGTTTCGGTGTTCGGCGTGATAAGGCACTGGCGCGCGGCGCGCCCATTGATAGGCCAGGTGCGGCCAGAGTACGGCGTTGAGCAGCATCGCCACCCAGACCCACGGTGCAGGGTTGAGTGGATACATCGCCGCGCTCACGAGCAACAGCCCCAAGGCTAAACCCAGGATTCGCGATGTATAGAGCCTCCTGGCCAGTGAAAGTCCTTTTCCTCCCGTTTTTCCCATAGAGGCCTCTGCGCCACTGAGACGGAACCTGAAAACACAAGGGGTTCAAGTGTGGTGAGAGTCTATCAGGGAAGCGGCAAATAGCCATCACCGGCGGGCGGCCTGAATACCAAGGCATAGCCATGAGGCGGGCGAGCAATGTTTGGCACCAGCCTGCCGGACTTCCCCAACCTGTTTATCGTCACCGGCCCCGACACCGGCATCGGCCATACCTCGGCGCTGTTCATCATCGAGTCCCGGATGAACTACATTCTCGATTGCATCCGCACGTTAAAAGAACACGGTTTGCGCAGCATTGAAGTACGCCCCGAAGCAGAACGTACCTACACTGAAATGATCCACCGGGAGATGGAACGCACGGTATGGAAGTCCGGGGGCTGCCACAGTTGGTATCAAAGCAAGAGCGGTCATGTGATTGCGATGTTTCCGGGGTTCAGTTTCAGCTATCACCGGTTGACCAGGGCGCTGAAACCCGCTGATCACATTCTGTCCTGATCACGTAAAAGGAAGATGCCTGATGCTTTTGTTGGTTGTCGCAATCGCCGTTTTCGTGGCCTGGAGCTGGTTGAGTTACCCGGCCATCGGTCATTGGCTCTATGACTTGAACATGTCGGTAGAGGCGAAGCTGTATGGACTGCACAAAATTGTCGTGCCGATCGCCGAAATGACTGTTTCGACCTGGCAAGGCGGGCCGTACGAAGCATCCAGCAGCGTGCTGATGCTCCACGGCTACAGCGCCGACAAAAATGTCTGGCTGCGTTTTGCCCGGCACTTTGTCGGCAATTATCGGGTGATCATCCCCGACATCGCCGGCCATGGTGAAACCGGCTTCAAGGCGGGCGGCGGCTACGACATTCCCTTGCAGGCCAAGCGAATGATCCAGTTGCTCGATGTCTGCGGCGTCGAGAAAGTCCATGTGATCGGCAATTCGATGGGCGGTTACATGGCAGCGTGGCTCGCGGCCACGTACCCGGATCGCATTGTTTCGGTGGCCCTGATCGACCCGGCAGGTGTCACCGCCCCCGAAGCCAGCGACCTGGAGCGGCATTTGGCCAAGGGCCACAACCCGTTCCTGATTCATTCACGGGAAGAATTCCAGCGCTTCTACGCCATGACCATGGCCGAACCGCCGTGGGTACCCAAGGTGGTGCTGGACGCCATCGCGCAACGCTATGAACAGAGTCGCGATGAGCTGGAAGAAATCTTCAGGGATTTACGCGCCAGCCCGCCGATGGAGCCGAAACTGCCCGACATCAAGTGCCAGGCGTTGTTGCTGTGGGGGCACAAGGACCGCTTGATCGATGTCAGCAGCGTGGCGATCTGGAGCAAAGGCATCGCCGATCTGCGAGTGGAAGTCTGGGACCACACCGGCCATATGCCGATGGTGGAACAACCGACGAACACGGCGCGGCTGTATCGGGAATTTTTGGCATCGCTGCGCTCGGAAAGCCCTCAGGATCAACGGCTGCACTGAACATGCAGTCCTTTGCAGAATGAAGTCCGTAAGATTCTTCGTTTGTCGGCGCCGCGCAAGGCTGCGATCTTTTCCCGCATCCTTTACGTCACCGCACCAGGAATTCTTTCATGAGTCACCCGAACTTCGTCAGCCCTGACCTGATCCGCCAACGCTTTTCCAAAGCGATGTCCGACATGTACCGCGAAGAAGTGCCGCTGTACGGCGCGCTGATGGAACTGGTGGAACAGACCAACCGTCACGTGCTTGCCAGCGATCCACACATCGCCCGACAGTTGAGCAGCACCGGTGAAATCCAGCGCCTGGACCTGGAGCGGCATGGCGCGATCCGTGTCGGCACCGCCGATGAACTGGCCACCCTCGCCCGGTTGTTTGCGGTGATGGGCATGCAACCGGTGGGTTATTACGACCTGACCCCGGCCGGCGTTCCTGTGCACTCCACGGCTTTTCGCGCGGTGCATGAGGCGGCGTTGCAGGTCAGCCCGTTCCGGGTATTCACCTCCCTGCTGCGCCTGGAACTGATCGAAGACCTGGAACTGCGAGCGTTCGCTCAGTCGGTGCTGGATAAGCGTTCGATCTTCACGCCCACTGCGCTGACCCTCATCCATCGCGCCGAAACCCAGGGCGGCCTTACCGAACAGGAGGCCCGGGACTTCGTCGAGCAGGCGCTGGAAACGTTCCGCTGGCATCACACCGCCACCGTGACCGCCGAGCAGTACCGCAAGCTCAGCGCCCAGCATCGCCTGATCGCCGACGTAGTGGCGTTCACCGGCCCGCATATCAACCACCTGACGCCGCGCACCCTGGACATCGACATCGTCCAGGCGCAAATGCCTGCCCACGGCATCACCCCCAAAGCGGTGATCGAAGGCCCGCCCCGCCGTCAGTGCCCGATCCTGCTGCGTCAGACCAGTTTCAAGGCGCTGGATGAGCCTGTCGCCTTCACCGATCAAACCCAGACTCACGGCAGCCACAGCGCCCGATTCGGCGAGATCGAGCAACGCGGCGCGGCGCTCACCCCCAAAGGCCGGGCGCTTTACGACCGATTGCTCAACGCTGCCCGGGATGAATTGAAAGACTTCCCCAATGAGGCCAATGCCGCACGTTACAACGCGCTGATGGCGCAGCACTTTGCAGAATTCCCTGACACCATTGAGGGCATGCGCCGAGAGGAACTGGCGTACTTTCGCTACTTCGTCACGGAAAAAGGGTTGGCAGCCGACGAGGTGAAATCGTGGTCGCTGGAGGATCTGCTCAACGGCGGGTATTTGCGGGTTGAACCGTTGGTGTACGAAGATTTCCTGCCAGTCAGCGCAGCGGGGATTTTTCAGTCGAACCTGGGGGATGCGGCGCAAACCCACTATGGCGTGCAATCGAACCGGCAGGTGTTCGAGAAAGCGCTGGGGCGATCGACGATTGATGAGTTGGCATTGTATGCCGAGACACAGCGACGCTCGATCGAGGAATGCCGCGAGGCAATGGGATTGTCGAGTCTGGCTTGACCTTGTGGCGAGGGAGCTTGCTCCCGCTTGAGTGCGCAGCACTCACAAAAATCTGCAATCGTTCGCAGAAATCGGGGCCGCTGCGCAGCCCAGCGGGAGCAAGCTCCCTCGCCACATGAAAGTGTCCGGCCAATATTTTGGCCGTTCAGGGATTTAAGCCAGCTTCGCCAACAATGCCTCAGCGGCCGCCTCGGACGACGCCGGATTCTGACCGGTAATCAGCAAACCATCAGTGAGCACATAACTCGCCCAGTCAGCCCCTTTGGAATAGACGCCACCCTTCTCCTTAAGCATGTCCTCCACCAAAAACGGCACAACCTTCGTCAGTTGCACAGCCTCTTCTTCAGTATTGGTAAAGCCCGTCACGCGCTTGCCTTTGACCAGCGGCTGGCCGTCCGCGCCCTTGACGTGACGCAACACACCCGGGGCGTGGCAGACGGCCGCGACCGGTTTGCCTGCCTTGTAAAACGCCTCGATCAGAGCGATCGAGATTTTGTCTTCGGCTAAATCCCACAGCGGGCCATGGCCGCCGGGATAGAAAACCGCGTCGTAATCTTCAGCTCTCGCACTGCTCAGCAGAGCGGTAGACGCCAATGCGGACTGGGCGGCGGAATCTTTGCGAAAGCGCTCGGTGGCCGCAGTTTGCGCGTCCGGCTCGTCGCTTTTTGGGTCCAGCGGTGGTTGCCCCCCCTTGGGCGAGGCCAGGGTCAACTGAGCGCCGGCGTCTTTAAAGGCAAAGTACGGTGCGGCAAACTCCTCCAGCCAAAAGCCGGTTTTCTTACCCGTGTCACCCAATTGATCGTGTGACGTTAGAACCATCAGGATTTTCATGTCGTTCTCCTTGAGTTCGCAGATGTTCATTCATCTCGGCGCTGAGTTTGACCTCCAGGCTGCAGCATTCGTTGCACCTGTCACCCTAGCGGTTCTGCTACCGTTTTTCGGCAAATCAGACGATGGGTCACCGAGTGATGGCTAACCGCCTTGATGCGCAAGAAGTTGCGCACTCATCGCTGCGAAAGCCCTTCCCGGGTGACGGAGCGCCCGGCCTGTCAGGCCCCCAGCCAAGTGCGCAAGAAGTTGCGCAGTACTGCGCAACTTCTTGCGCACATTCACAGGCGATCGCCGTCGAACATTCTCCACGGGGTCGAAAAAATCTCTTAACCACCTGATTTATATAGTGTTAACCGTTTCTGGCACGGACCTTGATAACAGTCAGGCACCCACCGGGCGATACCGCCTCCCGGGCACCCTAACTTTTAGCAAGGAGCACATCCATGGCTACACCAGCGTACATGTCCGTCACTGGCGAAAAACAAGGTCTGATCACTGCCGGCGCATTCACCGCCGACTCGGTTGGCAACACCTACCAGGAAGGTCACGAAGACCAGGTCATGGTTCAGGCTTTCAGCCACGACGTGATCATCCCGCGTGACCCACAGTCCGGCCAACCGACCGGTCAGCGCGTTCACAAGCCAGTCGTGATCACCAAGGTCTACGACAAGGCTTCGCCACTGCTGCAAGCCGCTCTGACCTCGGGCGAGCGCATGAGCGAAATCGTTATCCAGTGGTACCGCACTTCGGCTCAAGGTACCCAAGAGCACTACTACACCACCAAACTGGAAGACGCGATCATCGTCGCCATCAACAACAAAATGCACAACTGCCAGGATCCGTCGAACTCGCACTTCACCCACCTGGAAGAAGTACAGTTCACCTACCGCAAAATCACCTGGACCCACGAAGTATCCGGTACTTCGGGTTCCGATGACTGGCGTCAGCCGGTCGCCTAAGTCAGGCCGACCGTCACAAGCATCGGCCAGCTCTGCTGGTCGATGTTGTTTTCGCCCTTCCAGAATTTTGCGTCTGCTGATTCCTTTTTCCGGTCTTGGCGAACGCCGCAGCACTGCACGAGGAACAAGGGATGTTCGCGCCGGCCAATCAAACTCACTTTGCCCTGACCATCGAAGGTCTTTCCAGCGACTTCCAGGTTTTTTCCCTGCAAGGTCGGGAAGCCATCAGCCAGCCTTTTGTGTTTGAGGTGGAGCTGGTCAGTGAACAGCCGTCCCTGGACCTCGAGACCCTGCTGCACAAACCGGCCTTTTTGCAGCTCTCGCCTGACGGCAGCGGCATTCATGGCCAGATCTACCGCGCCGCCCAGGGTGATTCCGGCAAGCGCCTGACCCGCTACGCGGTGACCCTGCGCCCGCAACTGTCTTACCTGGCGCACCGCATCAACCAACGCATCTTCCAGAACCTTAACGTGCCGAAAATCATCGGCAGCGTCCTCGAAGAGCACGGCATCCAAAGCAATGCCTACGAATTCAAAGTCGGGGCGATTTATCCGGAGCGCATTTACTGCGTTCAGTACGACGAATCGGACCTGCAGTTCGTCCAGCGTCTGTGCGAGGAAGAAGGTATCCACTACCACTTTCAGCACAGCGCCACCGCCCACAAGCTGGTGTTCGGCGATGACCAGACGGTGTTCCCGAAACTCGCGCCCGTGGCCTACCAGCAAGACTCCGGCATGGTCGCCAACGACCCGGTGATCAAGCGTTTCGACCTGCGCCTGGAAACCCGCACCAGCCGCACCACCCGCCGCGACTACGACTTCGAAAAACCACGCCTGACGCTGGAAAGCGAAAACCGTGGCGACGCCCTGCCCGACCTCGAAGACTACGACTACCCCGGCCGCTTCATCGACCGCGAACGCGGCAAGCACTTGGCCAAACGCGCCCTCGAACGTCACCGCAGCGACTTCCAGCTCGCCGAAGGCAAAAGCGATCAGCCGTTGCTGGTCAGCGGCCACTTCCTGGCCCTGACCCAACACCCTAAAGCCAAATGGAACGACCTGTGGCTGCTCACCGAAATCCTCCACGAAGGCAAACAGCCGCAAGTGCTGGAAGAGTCGGTTACCAGTGACACGACCAAACTCAAAGACGATTTCCACCAGGGCTACCGCAACCGCTTCCAGGCCACCCCGTGGGACGTGCCAAACCGCCCACCGCTGACGCAAAAGAAGCCGCGCATCCTCGGCAGCCAAAGCGCCGTAGTCACCGGGCCAAAAGGTGAAGAAATCCACTGCGACCAATACGGTCGCGTCAAAGTGCAATTCCACTGGGACCGCGAAGGCCAGGCCGACGACAAGACCAGCTGCTGGCTGCGCGTCTCCTCCGCCTGGGCCGGCGCCCACTACGGTGGCATCGCCATCCCGCGCATCGGCATGGAAGTGCTGGTCAGCTTCCTCGAAGGCGACCCCGACCAACCGCTGATCAGCGGCTGCCTGTACCACAAGGAAAACGTCGTCCCGTACGCCCTGCCGGCGAACAAAACCCGCAGCACCTTCAAAACCCTGAGCTCCCCCGGTGGCGGCGGTTACAACGAACTGCGCATCGAAGACAAAAAGGGCCAGGAACAAATCTTCCTGCACGCCCAGCGCGACTGGGACGAAAACGTCGAGCACGACCAGAAAATCCGCGTCGGCAACGAACGCCACGACACCGTCGAGCAAAACAGCTACAGCGAATTCAAGGCCGAAGAACACCACACCGTTTACGCCGACCGCAAAGTCGAAACCCGCGCCAACGACCACCTCACCGTGGGCGTCAACCAGCACATCAAAGTCGGCACCGGCCAGTTCATCGAAGCCGGCCAGGAAATCCACCTGAGCAGCGGCATGAAAGTCGTGCTCGAAGCGGGCAGTGAACTGACCCTCAAGGGTGGTGGCAGCTTCATCAAGATTGATGGCAGCGGTGTGACGTTGAGCGGGCCGGTGATCAACATGAACTCCGGCGGGAGTCCGGGAAATGGGACGGGGGCGGCGCCGTTATTGCCGGGGCCGTTGAAGCAGGCAGATGCGGATAAGGCCGGGCAATTGTTGGTGCCTGCACAGCGGCAAGCGCTGATGCAAAAGAAGCCAATCTGCGCGATCTGCGAGAAGGCCAAACTGGAGGCGCAAAATGCTTAAGCCCCAGTGGCCGCTGGAAAATGGGTTGCCTCAAGGCCTCCCGTGGAAGGGCACCGTCGGTTTGCTACTGGATGGCGTCAGCGTCGAGAAACTGCCTCAACACCTTTATCAATGGTCGGATAATCCGATTTTTGAGCCGCTCTACCTCGGTACTCCGTGGGCTGAGTTGGGTGACGTTTCGCCGTGTCTGGTTCAGATAAAAGCGCAGAACAATCCCATCCTGGCAAAGTTTCTGGCTGAGCCTCGCCAAGAATGGGGCTACCTCGCGTTCAGCGATCAACCCTGGGAACACATGGTCGACCATTTTCGCTGGCTCACCAGCGTCATGCACCCACAGGGTGAGGAAGTGCTGCTGCGCGTAGCTGATCCGGCCGTGGCCCATGCGCTGCTCGACTACAGCGAGAGCATCAAGGACCCTACCCTGTTCGGCCCTTGCTCGCAGATCGTCGGCGCCGACGCGGCATTGGGCTGCTGGCACATCAACCAGCGCCCCGGCAAAGCCATTGAGCCGAACCACAGCAAACGCTACCGCTTGAGCGACGAGCAACTCAGCCAACTGGATGAAGTGAATTTTCGCAGCATCGTCCTGCGCCTCGACGAACACATGCACGAATACTTTCCGTCCTATCAGGCACAAGCGACGCCTCTGCAGCGCTGGGAACACCTGCATTCATTGGCGTCGACTTCATATGATCGAGGCTTCAACACCGAGCTCGACATCACTCTCTACGCCAACATTCACGGGTTTCTCGGTGAGCGAGCGCTGGAAGAACATCCGGACCTGGATGCGATACTGAAGACCCCTTCGGAACAAACGCCCGCTCAGCGACTCGAACGGGTCGCTGATATTGCCCAGGAACGGGCTGAAGCCCTGCTAAGGAGCCAAGGATGACAACGCCCACATCGACCGGCAAAAGCCCGAACAACGTTGCAAAAAGCCGGGACGACGGCAAGTGTGCCCTGGGCGGCTGCCCACTGATGAAGGCCAAGATCCAGCTCATCCCTCTGCGCTACGGTCTGGTCGAACGACTTGACCCATCCAGCGCATTGGCGATGCCGTACAAAACCACTTCACGCCCACTGGGCATTCGCTTGATCCGCGACGGCTGGCTCTACGTCATCGTCGACAAAAAACCTCAAGCGGTCATGCACGAATACCGAATCCAGAACGGCATCGTGACCCAACTGCTGTGGGAAAAAGGCGAAATCACCGCCAACAAACGCGAAAGCAACGTGGGCGAAGCCGTGCTGGTCTTCCCCCGTTTGAGCAAGCTCTACGTCAACTACTCCGAAGTGCAATGGACCGCCGCCAAATGCGCACAGGTCATCAAGCACAAATCCGAGCGTGAATACTTCATGCAGGCAGTGGATCTGACCAAGGCTGATCCGGAGAAAGGCGCGGCTAATCTGTTGACGCCAAGTCAGGCGGAAAAATGGATTGCTGAAGTTGCGGAGCAGCCGAGCAAGGAACCGGCGGTTACGGGTGCCAAGCCTGAGGAAAGCCAGGACTATCTCTGGGAGCAAGCGTCGCACTTCAAGAAAACTCAGTTGGGCGCGCTTAAAAAGCAAGTCAAGGCGGAAAATGAGCGTGACCATCTGTATTTGGTCATACAAGATGACTTGGGCGTGCTGCGCGATCTCGCCGAGCATCAGGATTTGGTCACTGGCTGGATCAGTAACTGGAGTGACGCAGAAGCCAATCAAAAGAAGTATGTGTTTGGTTGCTACATCGAATCGTTGTACACCATAACCGGCGAAACCATTCTGAATGCCGCCCAAGGCGACCCTCGATTTGCCAAACTCAAGGACGAAACAAGCGAAGAGCAGCGGCAATCGATCGTCGACTATGTCAACGTTAAAAATCAAACCCAATATTCCGGTGCAGGTACGCATCGTGGGGCTATTGCAGCTTCAAGGTCGCGGATGCGTACGAGTCTTGGACCTTTGCATTCCAAGTACGAAGACCTGATCGAGACCATCGAAGACAATGCTCATGAAGCGCTCAATGGCGCAAAAATGGGACAAGAAGGTATCAACGACCTGATTGACCGACCGGCTATGGAAGCCTTTCTTAAACAACAGCGAGCACAATTAAGCCGTTGGAATAAACGGCTGGATTTGATAACTGATGATCGAATAAAAATTGCATGCGAAAAGCGCTTCTATAAATCTGCTTGGTATTTTGATCCAAAATTTGGAACCCAACTTGAATCAGCACTTGCTACTGAATACGCGTGCATGAGAGACATATGTCGCACCGACAAGGCCACCGAAGCGATTGCAGACCTAATAGAAAAAGAGCCGGGCTTTACAGTTCCAACCTTCTTTACTGCAAGTTTGACCGACCAGAAGGATCTGTTTGCGAAAATCGGATCATTAATAAAATCGGCTCGAGATATACCCCTTTCAGCAAAGGACTTCCAAGGACTGCAAAAAATTAGCCGAGAGTTCGTAACGCTCCTGACCCAGGATCTCGCGGCATCAATTAATCTAAGCAGCGATGGAATAACTTTCGATCAAGCACGAAACACAGCTTATGAACCTGCCAAACAACTCCGCTTGGCGAATGCTCTAGAAGAAGCTATAGAAGGGCTACGCAGCGGCCGGGCAATAGACCCAGCTAAAATCCTGCGGAATATTCCCGGCTCAGCATGGATCGACGTACTAAGAACATTTGGCAAAAAAGGTATTACTCTAGAGTTTGCTTCTGCAAGCCAGCTTCATGCGTTCGAAGCTGACATGGCGAAACTTACCGAACTCCGCCAGCAAATGTCCTCGCTCAAAAACAAGATCAGGGAGACATTAGCTAATGAACGAAAAGGTCGAGCCCCCAAGGGAAGCTATCGATCGTTGGTCGCACAGCGTAAATCTGTTCAGCAATCCGTCGCCCCGTTAGAGAAAAAAATCGCGCCTGCAATGATTGCAGTTGGCGAAGGCCCGAGTAAAGCAAGTATCAAAATTAAAGGCCTAACCAGCGCCCAAGAAGCAGAATTCCACCGAATGGCCGAAGACCACCGCTTAAACACAGGCGACAAGGTAAGAGGATTAGGAAAAGATATATTTCAGTCAGCGGGAGGCGACATCTTCGCATCAGCTGTATTTGTTGTGCAGTTAATTAGCTTCGTCACTGTTTACTCAGAGTTAAGAAGAAAACCCGGCTGGGATAAAGCTGATTACATTGCATTTGGCAATGCGTTCTTCTCTGCAAGCGGAGGAGGTTTTGCGGCTGCGCAGGGAATATCTGCCACTACTCTAAACGTAGCCAAAAACAACTATTCAAGTGCAGCCGGAAAAGTTCAGTTAGCCGCGCGCATGGGAAAGCTCACGGGGGGGCTGGGGTTAGCAGCTTACGGGTTCGGTATGGCGGCGGCAGCCACAAGTCTGTATGGGGAAAAAGGCTCTGTCGCTCGTTGGACAGAAGCCTTGAGGTCGGGAGATAGTGCAAAGCTGGCTGGTGCCAGCATGACAATCGCGGGCGACTCTGGACAATTCGTCGTTAACGGTTGGGCAGTTGCACGAACAGGGCAACATATGTTTGAGGCGGCTTCAAATGTTAGCCAAGCAAGAGCTGTCGCTTGGGTCACAGCAGGTGGCAAACTACTGAGCGTTGCTGCGAGGGCCAATTTAATAGGGTTAGGTTTGACGGTGTTGCAGCTAGGTGGCGAGTGGATTTACAACCGAAATAATAAAACAAAGCTTGATAACTGGCTTCAACAGGGCGCGTGGGGAAAGAAGAACAAAAATCGCGAATTCCAAGAAGATCGCATGCAATTGGCAGAGATCACTTCAACCCCTCAGGTCGGTCTGAGACAAATAAACAACAGACCTATTGCTGTAATTAGCATTCCAAATATCACGATTCGAGAACTGGATGATGTTGGATTTGGCCTTACGGCGTATTGGTCAAGCAATCTCCAGCGCAATGACTGGGAGCCTTGGACTGAACCTTTGCTATATCAGCTCAATTTACTGAGCCTACCAGACGCGCCACTCCAATTGGGGTTAGAAATTTTTGCACATGAGGCCAACGCCCAGCATGGTCTTGCGATAAAGTTGCGATACCATCCACTCCCCGGAGCCCCAAAATATCAGGAAATAATGTTTGAAACCAAGACACTGAACGTTGGAAACGGAAAGGAATTCTCAACAACTGGGTTTCTCAGCGCACGAAATACCACCGCTCAAGCAATCATTGTGACCACCGACACACTGACTGTGCTCGAATCATCAAAACAAGCCGGGCAAACCTAATGTCTTCAATAAATGAGCAATCCAGCGACGATCTCAATCTCAAAAAAATGCGGCCCGTGGCTGGTGAGAAGCGAAGCTTCGCGACAGGTGAAGCATTGTTCCTCTCTCCGCTGCCGATACCAACGGGCAACGCCCCCATGGATTTGGGCGGAAGCTTTGTTGAGGTTAATGACATATTCCTTGACGTAGGCAGTAGTAATTTCGGCAAGGCTTTCCAAGCGAGGGCAATGATTGGACTCGGGATGATGTTTATTTTTTCATGCCTGATTATTCTGCCTTTGCTCGCAGGATCTACTACCTGGGGAAACCCATTTTCCGAGTCCTTTTGGGACAGAGCAACAGGCATGTTCCATTTCGGTGTGACCTTTAGTATTTGGGGAGGAGGAATAGCTGCGCTCCTGGGTACTTACGTTATCTTGAGCACTACCAGAGCGAAGTCGCGCACCCGTCCTATTAGATTCAACCGCCAACGTCGTGAAGTCTGTTTCTTTCCCGAAGGTTCTGACGTCCCCGTCATTCAACCATGGGAAGAGATAGTATCTTGGCTTTCAATCAGTACAGGTGTTACTGGAGTAGGAGTAACAAGCGCCTATACCTTTGGTATGGCGTTCGACGATTCCAAAGCTGACTTAGTGCATTTTGTGAGACAAGGCGTAATGACTCCTGCTCATGGCTTGGGTAAGTGGGAAGCCATACGTGTTTATATGGAAAAAGGTCCAGAGTTCTGCCCTGGCAAAGCGCCATACGAAGGCCGTGGCACCTTCGATAAAGAACGGCAAGACATGCATGAGGAGCACCAACACAACGAACGTTCCGCTTTCGGGGTTGGCTGGTGGTACCTGACACACCTGATCACCTGGTGGCGCTTCCCGTACTGTGTTGCTGAATGGGACCATCGTTTCAGCATGAAATCTCTACCTAATTCCATTGCTGAGTGGTCAAAATCTCTACCGACTGAGCAGTGGGTCAAGCCGAGCCAAGCGTTGAAAGAGCAAAGCACCAAGATCGAAAAGGCTTTTGCTCAGGGACAAGATTTCATGACGTACTTCAAGGCGAACCTAAATGAAATCAAAGCAGAAGAATCGATAAATAATTGAATGGAAACGATGAGCCGCTTCCTTGATGCATAAATATAATCGACTACCTCATGCCGGAGATGCACGCTATGGTTATCCTGCATGACACCTACCTCTCCGCAGTACGACGAGTTCGACATTCGACATCAGCGCCCCGTCGCCGGGGAAACTCGCCATTTTCCCACTAGCGAAGCATTGTTCCTCTCACCTCTACCTGTTCCTACCGGGCAAATCCCAATGGATCTCGGCGGAAGTTTTGTTGAAGTCAACGACACCTATCTGGACTTGGGTAGCAGCAATCTCACCAAGTCTTTCCAAGCACGATTAGCTGTGTCACTCCCGACAGTCGTAGTTATCGTTTGTCTATTTGTTCTCCCAATCTTGATGGGCTTCGCAGCATTCATAAATCCATTCGGCAGAAGCTTTTGGTTTTACTTCAACGATTTTTTTGAGTTCGGAATACCACTAGCGCTCTGGTGTGGAGGGGGAGCAGCGCTGATTGGCCTGTACGCGATTATCAGCACCACAAGAAGCAAAGCCCGCGCCCGACCCATCCGATTTAACCGTCAACGCCGAGAGGTCTGTTACTTCCCGAATGGCTCCGACGAACCCGTGATCCAACCTTGGGAAGACACGGTTGCGTGGATCTCAGTCAGCACCGGTTTCACCGGAGTAGGCATAATCAGCAGCTACACCTTTGGCATGGCCATAGATAATCCCAAGGCCGATACGGTGCACTTTCTTACACAGGAGGTCATGACTCCTGTTCATGGGCTAGGCAAATGGGAGGCCATACGTGTTTACATGGAAAAAGGACCGGAGTTTTGCCTTGGTAAAGCACCATACGAGGGTCGCCACTCTTTCGATCAAGAACGACAGGACATGCACGAGGAGTACCAGCACAACGAACGTTCCGCTTTAGGAGTTGGTTGGTGGTACCTGACACACCTGATCACTTGGTGGCGTTTTCCGTACTGGGTAGCAGAATGGGACCATCGTTTCAGCATGAAATCTCTACCTGAATCCATTGTTCATTGGTCCAAACCGTTGCCCTCTGAACAATGGGCCAAACCAAGCGCCGCTCTGAAAGAGCAAAGCATGAAGATCGAAAAAGCCTTTGCTCAAGGACAGGATTTCATGGCGTACTTTAACGCCAACCTAAACGAAACCAAGGCAGAAGAATCAACAAATAATTGAATAGAACAAACTTTATGGCTTTCCGCATGACACCTACCTCTCAGCAGTACGACGAGTTCGATATACAAAAGCAGCGACCTATCGTTGGCGAAACTCGACGTTTTACTTCTGGCGAAGCAGTGTTTTTTTCACCACTACCCATCCCTACCGGCCAGATCCCAATGGATTTGGGGGGAAGTTTTCTTGATATCAACGACACTTACCTAGACATAGGTAGCAGTAACGTCAATAAGGCATTCCAAACCAGGGTCATGATCGCAAGCAGCATGCTCATACTGATTGTGAGTTTGATAATCGGCCCCTTCATCGCCGGGCTAATGAGTTTTGGTGATCCCTATGGCAGAACATTTACACATATTTTCATAGAGTTTTTCCCCACCGGCGCTGCAATCGGCGCTTGGGGAGCAGCAGGAGCCACAGTTTTGGGACTCTATGTTGTCATCAGCACTACTCTAGCCAAAGTCCGTATCCGCCCTATACGCTTCAATAGGCAACGCCGCGAAGTCTGTTTTTTTGCTAATGGGTCTGACGAACCGGTCATCCAACCGTGGGAAGAAATGGTGTCCTGGCTTTCTGTCAGTACGGGGGTAACTGGGGTCGGCGTCATGAGTACTTATACCTTTGGCATGGCATTTGACGACCCTAAAACTGATTCCGTTCATTTTGTGAACCAGGGAGTAATGACTCCAGTTCATGGTTTGGGTAAATGGGAGGCGATACGTGTTTACATGGAAAAAGGGCCACAACACTGCCCCGGTAAAGCACCGTACGAAGGCCGCCATACATTTGATAAAGAACACGAAGATATGCTTGAGGAGTACCAACATAACGAGCGCTCCGCGCTAGGTGTTGGCTGGTGGTATTTCACTCATGTAATCACTTTGTGGCGCTTTCCGTACTGGGTAGCAGAATGGGACCACCGTTTCAGCATGAAATCTTTACCTGATTCCATTGCTGAGTGGTCAAAATCTCTACCGACTGAGCAGTGGGCCAAGCCGAGCCAAGCGTTGAAAGAGCAAAGCGCCAAGATCGAAAAGGCTTTTGCTCAGGGACAAGATTTCATGACGTACTTCAAGGCGAACCTAAATGAAATCAAGACAGAAGAATAGATAAATAATTGAATGGAAAACATGCACGAGGACTACCAGCACAACGAACGTTCCGCTTTAGGAGTTGGTTGGTGGTACCTGACACACCTGATCACTTGGTGGCGTTTTCCGTACTGGGTAGCAGAATGGGACCACCGTTTCAGCATGAAATCTCTACTTGAATCCATTGCTCAGTGGTCCAAACCGTTACCCTCTGAACAATGGGCCAAACCAAGCGCCGCTCTGAAAGAGCAAAGCATGAAGATCGAAAAAGCCTTTGCTCAAGGACAGGATTTCATGGCGTACTTTAACGCCAACCTAAACGAAACCAAGGCAGCAGAATCAACAAATAATTGAATGGGACTGATCAGCCGTATCCAGAAAATGGGTGTCCCCTTTTGGTTAGTTTTACCATTTCCGCTACAACACTAAAGGCGCGACGCTGATTGCCATCAGTGACGATTATGGCAATCGCCTGCACATTACTCGTGACATCCACGGTCGAATCAAACGTGTCGATAACGGTGCCGGTCGCGCCCTCCTCGTGCGTTACGATCGAAAGCACATCGTCGCCATCGACTATCAGCAGTTCAGCCCGGCAGACAATCTGGAAGACACCTGGAGCACCATCCAGACGTTGGTCACCTATGGCTACGATGCCCAGCACCGTCTGATCGAAGCCAAAAACGCCGCTGGTGAAGCCGAGCGTTATGCCTACAACGACCAAAACGTCATTCTCGAGCGGCAACTGGCTGGTGGCGCCAGCTACTACTGGGAATGGGAAAAAGAAGGCAAGTCGGCACGCTGCATCCGTCACTGGGCAAGCTTCTCGCAGATGGACGCGCACTACGCTTGGGATGACAAGGGCAGCGTCACGGTTACCAACGCCGACGGCAGTGAAGAGGTCTACACCCACGACGATAAGGCTCGACTGGTCGCAAAAGTCGACCCGGATGGCGCCGAACACCTGAAGGCCTATGATGACAAGGGTCGCCTGATCGCCGAAAAAGACCCACTCGGCGCCGTCACCGAATACCAGTACAACGAAGCCGGCCGACTGGTCGCGGTTATTCCACCGGAAGATACACCGACTACCTACGAGTACTACCGTGGCTTCGTCCGCGTGGTGAACCGCGGTCCGGCGAGCTGGAAATACTGGCGCAACGACCAAGGCGACATCACCGAACAAATCGACCCGGACGGCAATTCGACCCATTACAGCTACAACCGCCAGGGCCGCCTGCTGGAAATCCGTCATCCCGACGGCAGCCGTCATCAGCTGGGTTGGAATAATCTCGGCCAACTGCTCGAAGAACAGCTGCCTGACGGTGGTCAGCGCAAGTACCGCTATGACGCGCTAGGTCGGCAAATCACTCGCCAGGACGAAAGCGGCGCGATCACTCAATACCAATGGGACGCGGCGAACCGTCTCGCGCAAATCACCCTGCCCGGTGGCGCAACCCGTGGATTCACCTACAACGCCTACGGCAAAGTCACCGCCGAACGTGATGAACTGGGCCGCGTCACCCGCTACGAATATGTCGATAACCTGCACCTGGTCAGCCGTCGCATCAACCCGGATGGCAGCCAGCTGCGCTACCGCTACGACAACTCGCGCCTGCTGCTCAGCGAGATCGAAAACCAACGTGGCGAGCACTACCACCTCGACTATTACCCTAATGGCCTCATCCAACAGGAAACCGGTTTCGACGGTCGACGTACCGCCTACGAATACGACCTCAAAGGTCAGTTGCTGAAGAAAACCGAGTTCGGCGACGACGGCAGTGAGCTGGTCACTGAGTACCAACGCGACACCGCTGGCCGCTTGCTGGTGAAATCCCTGGCCGATGGCGAGAAGATTCACTACAGCCATGACGCCCTCGGTCGCCTCGTGAACGTCGACGACGGCCACTGGCCCCTCGCCTACGAATACGACCTGCAAGACCGCCTCATCACCGAGCACCAAGGCTGGGGCACCCTGCGTTACGAGTACGACCAACTCGGCCAGCTTAGCCATTGCCGCCTACCTGATGGCAGCAAACTCGACTACCGCCACCAATCCGGCGGTCGCCTGAGCAGCATCGACCTCAATGGCTCGCGCCTGACCACCCACCAATTCAGCGCCGGTCGCGAACAGCAGCGTCAACAGGGTCTGTTGCTCAGCCAATACCAGTACGACGAACAAGGTCGATTGCAAGCTCACAGCGTCAGTCAGCAAGATCGCAACCTGTTCCAGCGCCGATACGCCTACGACGCCAACGGCAACCTCGCCGGCATCGACGACAGTCGCAAAGGTAATCGCAGCTACCACTACGACCCGCTCGACCGCCTGATCAACGTCCGTGGCACCACCCCGGAAAGCTTCGCCCACGACCCGGCAGGCAACCTCCTCGGCCAAGGCGACCAGCCAACCACGAACCTGGCCAACGTAAAAGGCAACCGCCTGCTAATGCAGGGCGACCGTCATTACGACTACGACGCCTACGGCAACCAGATCCGCGAGCGCCGTGGAACCGGGCAAAAGCTTGTCACCGAGTACCGTTACGATTGCCAACACCGCCTCATCGGGGTCAGCCTTCCCGGCGGTAGCGTCGCGAGCTACAAGTACGACGCCTTCGGCCGTCGAATCGCCAAAACCGTCGACGGCCAAACCACAGAGTTCCTGTGGCAAGGCGAACGCCTCATCGCCGAAAGCGCGGACAACCGCTATCGCAGCTACATCTACGAGCCGGGCACCTTCCGTCCTTTGGCGATGCTCGATGGCGAAGGCCCACTCAAAGCCGAGCCGTTCTACTACCAACTCGACCACCTTGGCACCCCGCAGGAACTCACCGACTACAGCGGTGAGATCATGTGGTCGGCGAAATACCGCGCCTATGGCAACCTCGCCACCCTCGACATTGCTGAAATCGACAACCCGCTACGCTTCCAGGGTCAGTACTTCGATACGGAAACGGGCTTACATTACAACCGGCATCGCTACTACAATCCGGGGACTGGACGGTTTTTGACGCCGGATCCGATCAAGCTTGCGGGCGGGTTGAACAACTATCGGTACGTGCCTAACCCTACCGGGTGGGTGGATACGTTAGGGTTGAGTGATACCTGCCCAGGGCCTGACTGCAAGCTACCTACTAACTCTGCGAACGCGAAGAAGCCTGACCATTTGCCAATGAGTCAGGAAAAATTCGACGAAATCATCGACATGAACAAGGCGGATCGGCCGCCAAATCCAGGGGACTACCTTCCTGACGATTATATAAGCGCTCACCGAGAGCTTTTCGCGAAAGAGGGAGGATCCTTCGTGGTTATCGAAAGCTGGATCACAGGCTCAAAATTCCCAGGTTTCCCACAACGAAAATTTGTAGGGCTGTCCTCTGAGATGGAAAATGTCGTCGCGAAATACCGAGCTGCCGGCAACGATTGGCGGGTGCTAAATAGCGAGCTAAACCTTGGCGCAAAAACTCTAGAGGGCGAGGGCATATATATCGTTAAAATCAAGCCTGACGACCCAAGATTCCGCTATGAAATGCCTAATGGAAAAGAAAATGGTGCGTACCCGAACGAATGGGTTCCTGGCGGGGCAACCAAAAGTGGGACAAAAGAAGCTGCTCTGATCGGATCAGAGAGTGTTTCCCATAATAGTGACGTGGGAACGCTGTTGAAAAATTTTGATGACTGGGAAAAGCTTCAATGAAAACCACTTTCGAAACGGCTCTAGATCAGCATGAAATCGCCGATTTTTTCAAGGGAAACGGCATTTACTTCGCGAGGGGATCTGATTGGGGCGATCATCTTTATGTCAGCAACTGGCAGGAAATGTGCGGCGTACTTAAAACGCAAAGCGCAGCACGAAGCTTACTGACAAATATATTTGAAGAGTATGCAAAGTACCTCGGCGAAAATTACGAAGACGCGGCAGGATTACTTTCGAACATCACAGCCTATTACGTAATAAAGCACAAGTTTGAGTTTTTATCTGCCAACAACTATGACCTTATTAACAGTCTCGACAGCAAAACAAAAGAAAAAACAGGCAAGCTATTTAGACTTCTAAGGAACGAGTATGACAAACAAAATAAAGACCTGCCAAACTACACATTCGAACAAGAAATCCAAAGGCTGAAAAAACTTGGTTGCACTACCGAGCTCGAATCCCTTTAAAGATTTAAATAAATAAAAACAAATAAAATAGGACAGGGCTACCACAACGTTATTATAGAACATCAGGGTAGGGGCGCCCTGCGTTACGAATACGACAGAGAAGGGGAAATCAAAACAGAATAATTTGAGTATTAACGATGCAATACAACAAAACTATCAAAATGACCGACTTAATCGATTTTTTGAAAACACAAAAAACCCTGACCTATTGTGTTTAAACCATGACCAAAATAAGCATTGCAGCGGCATCACCGACGAGTGATGTGGAAGCCACGAAATTTCTTCACCAACGCTTCAAAATGTCCCTTATTGGCTCTCAGAAGAAACTTGCCATGGGTGATAAGGGCTTCTTCTATGCCGGTGGGCTCTATGGAAATGATCACGTGCAACGCGAGAAAGAGATTCGCGACATCATCAGTTTCTTCCAGCTCAAAAAAATCGATTTGCTGATATTGGAAATTGATGATGATCAAGACTGGGTGGATCTGGATATGGCGAACCTCGGTCAGTACGCTATTCCAGCTCAGAAATTGTTGAACGCCCTGAATTCTTCTGCGGGACTTTATCAGTAGCTCCTAGCTTATGGAAAGTAATCCCCGCAGCACACGCGGGGATTGAAACCATCTCACAGACCGGAATGGCTCCCTACATTTACCCTATTATTCAGAGTTTTCTGCAACCACTGAATCGCCACATGGATACCAAATCTGCTTGATGGCCGTAGTGCTGCCCCCGCCCCTGCATGGAGTGATGGTTGCCTGCGATTGAAGTTCGACACGCTGCAACTCTATAAGGACGACGTGCCAACCGTAAAAGTCCCATATTAGCTTGATGATAAAAGTCCGAACCTGGAACGCTTCACGAAAGCGTATGCTGGCTAAGGTACAGGTGGTGGGCGATAACTCATTCCGAAACCAGGTACTACCACTATCATCAAAGCGGATGAAGTCACTATCTTGCCGGAGAAGTAACAGTGCTAACCGATCTAGAGGCGCGCGTGGCGCTCAAAGAACTGATTGAAAAATACCTCAAGGGAAGAGATCCCGATTACGACCGTCTGATCGAAATTGTTCAGGATCCTTCGCGGCAAGTTCCAATCAGAGGAGTGCTTGAGGACATTAGACGGTACAACAAGGTCCAGTACACACAGCAGGAGCTTGAGCTGATCGATAACCTTTTATACATGTATGGGTGAGTCGCTTATAGCAACCTGATCCGCGAACGCCGTGGCACCGGGCAGAAACTCGTTACCGAGTACCGTTACGACTGCCAACATCGCCTGATCGGCGTCAGCCTGTCCGGCGGTAGCAGCGCAAGCTACCAGTACGACGCCTTCGGCCGCCGCATCGCCAAAACCGTCGATGGCCACACCACCGAGTTCCTGTGGCAAGGCGAACGCCTCATCGCCGAGAGCGCCGATAACCGCTATCGCAGTTACATCTACGAACCCGGCAGCTTCAGCCCGCTGGCCATGCTCGATGGCGAAGGCCCACTGAAAGCCACCCCGTTCTACTACCAACTCGACCACCTCGGCACACCACAGGAACTCACCGATTACAGCGGCGAGATCATGTGGTCGGCGAAATACCGCGCCTATGGCAACCTCGCCACACTCGACATTGCTGAAATCGACAACCCGCTGCGCTTTCAGGGTCAGTACTTCGATGCGGAAACGGGCTTACATTACAACCGGCATCGCTACTACAATCCGGGGACTGGACGGTTTTTGACGCCGGATCCGATCAAGCTTGCGGGTGGGTTGAACAGCTACCAGTACGTGCCTAACCCTACGGGGTGGGTGGATCCGTTGGGATTGAGCAGCAAACTGGCAAATTGCCCTAAAGTAAAAACGATTGATCCAAATGAAGTACGATTCTCTCAAACGACGGTTTCATATAATAAGATTGACAACAATGGAAACAGTTATAACTATGACGATCTAGTTAGTAGCATGAGAGCAAAAGGCTGGCAAGGGGATCCCATTGATGTTGTTCGAATGCCTGACGGTCACTTAACTAGTATGGACAACACTCGTGTAAGGGCAGCCCGTGAAGCCGGGATCAAAGTAGAGGCTAGGGAGCGTGGCTATAACGACCTAGTAACGGATTCAGAGCAACAGCGATTTGCAGTAAAAGGAAAAAAAACCAGACAGCTGGGGGGAAGCCATCGAACTGAGAGTTGGAAAACAATCCCCAAAACGTTTCGGAAAAGAAACACCGTACGGATCCCATGAACCGCCAAAACTGAGTGGAAAATAATGAGCTTTTTTATAGAAATCGAGAACAGACAGGACTTCACATATCCAAAAGAGTTTATAAACACAATAAGCATCACCCCCCCTATCGACATTGAACCTTGGTGGTTCATCGTTTTTGAGGAGGGTGATGTTAATAGCTGGTACGACACACTAAAAAAACTCTATCCAAAAAGAGAGCTAATACCATTTGCGAAATTTAATGCAAATGATGATATCGCATGCTTTGATGGCGATGACAACTCCGGAAACCCCAAAGTATTGATCATCCACGCTTACGCATCAGAAGGTTGGGAGCACCATGGAAGCTACAATAACTTTAGCGAATGGCTGACAAAAGCAATTAAAACTCACCAGGAGTGGGAGGAAGAAGACTAGACGTTTTATTCGGCACCTCAATTTCATGTAAAAAATCAGCTGGTACGCAGGCAGTTAACCACACATCATTTTCAGCTTTAAAAAACTTAAAGCCTTGAGCGAACATTTTTTGACTATCCACCTGCAGGAGCGCCACCACTCCGTAGCGCCGCCCTACTTTACACGCTGTAACTTTATCTTGCGTTAAATGCACATGATGCCTAGCCCCCGCAATTAACCCTTGCTGTCTGATGGAATCAAGAAAGCGCACTGCAGTGCCATGATATAAAAATTCAGGAGGCTCAAATTCAAGATACTTTCGACTCACCAACTTTGTTGAGTGCCCTTGTATCGCGCGGATTCGAGCCCCATCATCTGATATCTCAAAACGTTTTTTATCACCGCTTAAAACAACCTCTCTAATCATTGAATAAGTTAAGCAACTCCATTTTTCAGCAGCACCACATATCAGATCTTCTATTACAGCCCAACCATCTTCATCTAGCTCAAGATCAATATGCTCAGGCTCATGACGCAGGACATAGCTTAAAAACTTACTTAACTCCTTTATATCCTTACTCACTAAAGTACACCTCTAAAAGACCTGACGATACCATTTCCCCCCATAATTTCACAGCACCCCAAGATGTACTGGCAGTGCTACCAAGGAGAGACGTCAGGCTAAAGCTGATTATCATTAAACTCTAAACAGAGTACCTAATATATGGCCACTCTTCATCTCTCCCATACATATCGTGCTCCGTATCCTAAGCAAGAGCTTCTAATGTAGTCGTTCGAACCCAATGATGAAAATGGAAACAACGCACGCTTCCAAAAAAATATTGACCCCGGCTATCCAATAAGCCGCCCCCGAATGGCAGCCGCCATCAACTGGGATGGAACAACCTTGGCCAACTGCTGGAAGAGCGCCTGCCCGACGGCGGCCAGCGCAAGTACCGTTACGACGCCTTGGGCCGGCAGATCACCCGTCAGGAAGAAACCGGCGCCATCACTCACTACCAATGGGACGCCGCCAACCGCCTCGCACAAATCACCCTGCCCGGCGGTGCAACCCGCGCGTTCACCTACAACGCCTACGGCAAAGTCACTGCCGAACGCGATGAATTGGGCCGCATCACCCGCTACGAATACGCCGACGGCCTGCACTTGGTCAGCCGTCGCCTTAACCCGGACGGCAGTCAGCTTCGCTACCGCTACGACAACTCGCGCTTGCTGCTCACTGAGATCGAAAACGAACGTGGCGAGCATTACCACCTCGATTACTACCCCAACGGCCTGATCCAACAGGAAACCGGCTTCGACGGTCGCCGTACGGCCTACGAGTACGACCTCAACGGCCAGTTGCTGAAGAAAACCGAATTCGGCGACGACGGCAGCGAGCTGATCACCGAGTACCAACGCGACGCCGCTGGCCGTCTGCTGGTGAAGACTCTGGCCGATGGCGAGAAGATTCACTACAGCTACGACGCCCTCGGTCGCCTCGTTAACGTCGACGACGGCCACTGGCCCCTCGCCTACGAATACGACCTGCAAGACCGCCTGATCACCGAGCACCAAGGCTGGGGCACCCTGCGTTACGAGTACGACCAACTCAGTCAACTCAGCCACTGCCGCCTCCCCGACGGCAGCAAACTCGACTACCGTCACCAATCCGGCGGTCGCTTGAGCAGCATCGACCTCAATGGCTCGCGTCTGACCACCCACCAATTCAGCGCCGGTCGCGAACAGCAGCGTCAACAGGGTCTGTTGCTCAGCCAATACCAGTACGACGAACAAGGTCGATTGCAAGCTCACAGCGTCAGTCAGCAAGATCGCAACCTGTTCCAGCGCCGATACGCCTACGACGCCAACGGCAACCTCGCCGGCATCGACGACAGTCGCAAAGGTAATCGCAGCTACCACTACGACCCGCTTGACCGCCTGATCAACGTCCGTGGCACCACCCCGGAAAGCTTTGCCCACGACCCAGCGGGCAACCTCCTGGGTCAAGGCGACCAGCCAACCACGAACCTGGCCAACGTAAAAGGCAACCGCCTGCTAATGCAAGGCGACCGCCATTACGACTACGACGCCTACGGAAATCAGATCCGCGAACGCCGCGGCACCGGGCAAAAACTTGTCACCGAGTACCGTTACGATTGCCAACACCGCCTCATCGGGGTCAGCCTTCCCGGCGGTAGCGTCGCAAGCTATAAGTACGACACCTTCGGCCGTCGAATCGCCAAAACCGTCGACGGCCAAACCACAGAGTTCCTGTGGCAAGGCGAACGCCTCATCGCCGAAAGCGCGAGTAATCGCTATCGCAGCTACATCTACGAGCCGGGTACCTTCCGTCCTTTGGCGATGCTCGATGGCGAAGGCCCACTCAAAACCGAGCCGTTCTACTACCAACTCGACCACCTTGGCACCCCGCAGGAACTCACCGACTACAGCGGCGAGATCATGTGGTCGGCGAAATACCGCGCCTACGGCAACCTCGCCACCCTCGACGTGGCGGAAATTGATAACCCGCTACGCTTCCAGGGTCAGTACTTCGATACGGAAACGGGCTTACATTACAACCGGCATCGCTATTACAATCCGTGTACTGGCCGCTTCTTGACGCCGGATCCGATCAAGCTCGCAGGTGGGTTAAATAACTACCAGTACGTGCCTAACCCTACGGGGTGGGTGGATCCGTTGGGTTTGAGCTGCGTTCCCAGCAACTGCCCAGATGACAGGCGAGCTGAACTTAATCAAAAGTACGGTCGGACAGGGGATATCAATAACGATATCAACGCTCGTGGAAGAAAAGAGACCGCTACAGAGTTCTATCGAACACAAGGTTTTGAAGAGACAAGCATTCCGGGCCACTTGAACGGTATCGATTTTAATCAACCAGTAAATGTAGAGACGTTGAATCGAGGAAAAACCGTTTATCAATTTCAATCACCCGGCGCTCCACAAGGCAACTACTACTCTCTGAACCCTGCTACAACCCCATCAGAGCTTGGCATTGGTCCACTAGGAGATAATCGTGCAGCGGGCACGGTAGAACTAAAACTACAAGGTATTTATCGAACGACCGAAAAAACGCGTGTATTGAAATCGACAGCCAAACCGATAGATGATACTTGGTCTGTGAAAGGTATCACGCAACCGTCATCAGGGGGCGGCACTCAAGTCTTTAGCAGCGCTAAAGGAAACTTCGAAAAAACCCAATAATTTATCTGATACACATCTAGGAGGTCACGAATGAAGCAATCCGATTTATATGACGTTGCAAGCCGTTGCGGCTGTACAGTAATGGTATTTTCGGACCATCCAGATTTTTTTTCTTCCTGGTCACTAAGCGTCAGAAAAGATGAAAAAAAATACATGATAGAACACGACGGCAGAGACGGCTGGTTAATGTTCTATCAAGAAAACGAACCAAATAAATTCAAAGAGATCGACAAGAGAATATCTCACGCGATGAACGATAACGAAAAACTGCAACAGTGCGAGATTTGGCTGGCAAGTATTTAACGAATTATGCCAAAAACAACGACTAGGAAAACAGGGTGACAGAGGAACTGAGCAACTCAGCAACTCAGCAACTCAGCAACTCAGCAACTCAGCAACTCAGCAACTCAGCAACTCAGCAACTCAGCAACTCAGCTTACAAGAAAAGGTACAAGAAAAAGGGGACAGATTTATTTTCTACGCAACCACAAAAATAAATCCGTCCCCTTTTGGTCGAAGGAAAACCAAATGAACACCAAAAAAATAATTGAGCCTGGCGGAACAATCACATTTGATGATATATCCCACCTGAGTCAACTTATTGACATATCAATGATTGTTAATTATTTAAGAAAAAGGGGACAAATTTATTTTCTACGTAATCTCGAAAATAAATCTGTCCCCTTTTAGTTAGAAAACCTGTATTTGAAGAGTGACAAGGTACAGTTCAACAGAGCTAACAAAGACTTGATCAAAAAACTGAATGACGATCCAGCGTTTCGAAAGAATATGTATCGACGAAACCCTGAGCTCAAAACCTGGGTCGACGATCCAAAGCGAAACATGGGCTCCAGCCCTACAGGTTACACTTGGCACCACAACGAAAAACCCGGATTGTTGCAGCTTGTCCATAGAGCGGATCATGCAGGTGAACACTCTGTATACCACCCAACTGGAAAAGGTGGGCGAGATATATGGGGTGGTGGTAGAGAAGGCCGAGAAGGGAAAATCAAAACAGAATAATTGGAGCACTAACTGTGCAATACAAACAAACCATCAAGCTTGCCGATCTAATCGATTTCTTAAAAACACAGCAGAAAACTCTTACCTATTGTGTTTATGGAAAAGGATCATCGGACCAAGCGACCCTGGAAACCGACTGCGTGATTGATGAATACTCAGAGATCACCGATGACGACGAAGAGATTTTCCCAGAGAGCATTACTCAAAATAATCTCGAGTTTTGGTTTACCGATGAGCTTTTGGAAGATGTTACATTCAACGCACTGAAGCAAAAAAAATCTGCAACAAATGAGGAAATACTAAAAGCCATAAAACATTATAATGAGCGCGACAGCTTTATGGACCTATAAACAAACAAAGCAACAAACAAAGGGGACAGATTTATTTTTTCACGCAATCGCGGAAATAAATCTGTCCCCTTTTGGTTAAAGCCAATTTGAGGACTAAGAAAAACCTCAATGAAAACCAAATTTCAGATCGCACTAGAAAACAATGAGCCCTCGGAGTTTTTCAAGGGTCAAGCACAATATTTTTCCCGAGATCCTGATTGGGGAGATCACCTCTATATAAACAACTGGCAAGGTCTGTGCGGATACCTAAAACCTGAAGAAAACCCAAATAAAATACTACTTGACGTATTCAGCAAGTATTTAACATCACTACAGAGCCGCTACGAAGATGCGGATTCTTTGCTGTTAAATATAAGCTGTTACTATCTAATGCGAAATGATACATCGTTCATGTCCGAAGACAGCTTTGACTTAATAGCGAGCCTTAGTGAAAGAAACAAAAAAATAATCGGCGAGCTGTTCAGACTTCTACGTAGAGAGTACGCCAACCAAAATGCTGGCAAGCCTGTGATTAGCCTCGACCAATTCCTGTCTGAAATAAAGACAAATGGTTGCCAATTTGATCTAGAAAAACTGTAGCTGACATCAAGGAAAAAGTGGAAGAAAAACTAGGACAGATATATTTTCGAAACAGAAAAAGCAGGAAAGAGGGGACTAATTTATTTTCATAGAAAATAAATTAGTCTGCTCTTTTCTCGCCAAAACTAGGACATCAACCGCTAAACTCATAGAAAAAATAATGAAATTCAATGATGTATTTTTCAGTAAAAGCGAACGATTCTCTGTCGGCATTGAAGAATCAGGGAAGCTCTACGTTTCGATACCCGTCAGTAACCGAATGGTTGACTATGAAGAGTATTTCGAAATTGACAAGAGCACCTTTGATACATATATAAAAGATCCAGCTTCAGCACTGTCATTTGTCGAACGCTGCCGAAACCGAGAAGTAGACCATCTATTGATAATTCAGCCAGGAATTGATCGTGGCGTCGCTACCTAGAACCGACCAAAAAGGGACACCCATTAGCCTTGACTTGAGACTGGCTAATGGGTGTCCCTTTTGGGTTGAGCAAACTTGATGACTGGGAACACCTTCAATGATCAGCAATTTCGAAAAAGCGCTAAACAGAGATGAATTCCCGGAATACTTCAGAGGTAGTGGCATTTACTTTACGAAAGACCCCGACTGGGGAACCCAACTACACGTCATTAATTGGCAAGGCCTTTGCGGATTTCTCAAAACGCAAAAAAAACCAGTTGCCACCCTGAAAAACGCATTCGAAAAATACCTAAAAACCATCACAAACAGTATGGAGGATGCAAACGACCTGTTGGAAAACATAGGCTGTTACTACTACATGCGAAAAAAGATCCCAATCTTATCTGAAAACGGATTAGATCTAATTGGCGACCTATCAAACAACGAAAAACAAACAATTGCCAAATGCATGGAGTTTCTGCATCAGGAGATTCATAAAACGAATAATGCACAGAATATTGAAACTTACAATCGACGCATAACAAAGCTTGCCAACGATGATGGACCAAATAATTTCAGAAGCCTGTAATCATAAAAATCGAACACCACAAGGCATTACGAATGTGGGTTAAAGGAGATTAAGAGGAACAATGAAAACCACGTTCGAAATCGCCTTAGATCAGCATGAGATTTCCGAATTTTTCAAAGGGAATGGCATCTATTTCGCAAGGGGGTCCGAATGGGGCGAGCATCTATACATTAGCAACTGGCAGGAAATGTGCGGCGTACTCAAAACCCAAAACGCGCCACAGAGCCTACTGACAACTATATTTCAAGAATACGTTCGATACCTGGTTGAAAACTACGAAGATGCTGAAGGGCTATTCTCCAACATAGCAGCCTATTACATAGCAAGAAGCATGTTTCAATTTTTATCGGCCGACAACTACGACCTAATTGAGAGCCTTGAGACAAAAGACAAAGTAAACATAGGCCGCCTATTTAGACTCTTAAGAACAGAGTACGACAGAAAAAACAGAGACTTACCAAACTACTCATTCGATCAAGAAATTAAAAATTTAAAAAGAAACGGCTGCACCATCGAACTCGAGGATCTTTAGAAAAAAGGGAACAAGGGAACAAGGGAACAGACTTGTTTTCTACACAATCACGAGGAATCTGTCTCCTTTTAGTTCAGTTATGCCCCCTATTGGTCCTTCAACCAGCGCTTTCACCCCGGACAGGAGTCCACCGCATGCCTTACCTCAATCTGCAAAACGCTGTTCAACGTGCCGGGTTCACCGCCACGACGGTTACGATGAAAGCATTTCGATGTACGAACAACCTGCCTTCAAACGCGCGCGTCAGTATATAAGCGTGACAGGCAAGCATATTTATCTGACGTTCCCATTCACCAAGGATGAGGATTTCCCCAAGGTCTGGGAGGAATACCTGCTGATTCGGAGACGACAACTGGATGAGCATTATTTCCGGAACTGAACCGTCAATATTGTTGCAATACTGCCGCTACAATCTCAGCGAGCAGTTTTGACAGGCGTAACACGTTCAAGTCAGCAAACTTTCCTCAACCTCATACTTAACCACCACCCGATTCTTATAAAGCCGCTCGCTCTTCAACACCTGACTCTCCTGCCCCTTGCTCCTGACCTCCCGCCATATCTCGTTCTCCCGAAAAACCCGCCCACCGTCCCGCACAAACCGGTGCCCAAGTTGATAAACGTGATACCGAAACTCTCTCACCTGATCGAACAACATCTCCCCTTCCAACTGTTGCTCGGCGACATTGAGCTTTAACTGAAAATGGCGATCGGTCGGGTTATGCAGCACCAGGTCAATGTAGTTGTAGAAGATCGCGGCCCCGGAGCCGAATGGCAGTACCCGCCCCTCGTCAGGAAAGGGATCGAAGCTGTGGTTCGACCGCTCAACCACCACCAAAGGTGAGTGAATCGCCATCCAGTGAATCAGGTTGCTCAGTTGGCAGATCCCGCCGCGATGCTGCTGCGGGCTTCACCAAATGACAGCTCCATGCCTTCGACATAACCACGTTTGCGGGTGGGCCGACCCACGAGGCGGCAAAATGAAAAATATTCGCCAGGACGGATGACGACGCCGTCGATCGAAGCAACGGCCAGTTTCAGGTTGATGACTTTGTTGTGCTGCAGGGCAAGATCGGAGTTGCCGAATTTGCGGATCGGTTTGGAGGTGTGCTTGAGGTAGCGGAATGGCAAACGGGAGGCGGTGTTCAGGGGAACAACGTATTGCTGCATGTGCGTACCGCACTTCGAGAAGGTGTTCGCCCAGTGTAATGGCCTGGCAATCCATGCACCGGTAAAGAGCCCTGACACTGGGCGAACGGGAAGTATTTTAATTGAAGTTTTCGAATATGTCCGCGTATATGAACATGAAATTTATCGAAACAACTTTCGATTAAATGTCGGGCCAAATACTATTTTACAGACCAGCAAACTCACCAGTTAGACCATTAAAATTGATTGTTCTTATACATAAAAATTGTACGAGAACAATCAACATATAGAGCTAATACTCAACTTCAGTGCTTGCTGGTCACTTTCAACATGTCGGTATAGGTCACAACGACACTCTGTCCAACTTTCAGGTCTTTCAATTTCGCTTGAACTTCGGGCCTTACGACGTCAACGGTCTTGGACTGGCCGGCGGGGTTTTTGAGGGTTACACGATTGTTCTTCACGTCGATTTTGGTGATTTGCAGTTGGACCTGCACCTGACGGTAGGCTTCGCCGCCCGGGTTGTCGCTGCCGGGGGCTGCGCGGACTTCGCCAGCGCGCTCGACGCTGCCTGGCAGGCCTTTGTCGATATCGGTGTCGAGGTAGGCAGCGACAGAGCGGGTAACCTTGATATCGACTTGGTCGCCGACTTTCAGTTTGCCGAGGTTTTTGGCCTTGTCGGTCAATTGCACATGGACCTGATGACCTTCCGGCCCCTCCAGGACGACCTGATGCTTGGCAGCATCGACCGAGACAACTTTGGTGGTGACCTGATCCGCCTCCACAACGGCAGACAGCGGGATGTCCGCAGCCATGGCGCTAAGACTGGCGGCAGACAGCAGGGTCGCAAGGGTGATGGCTTTGGTCAGTGCGTGAAGTTTCATAAGCGGTACATTCCCTGTGAATTGGAGGCAGCAACGAGCGCTGAACCACCGTCCAGCGTCCTCTACGCAGATGAGCATAGACGCTGATCAGGGAGTGTTCGCAGTTTCTTGGAGA
The DNA here is from genome assembly GCF_019956495.1 of Pseudomonas sp. BF-B-26. NCBI lineage: Bacteria > Pseudomonadati > Pseudomonadota > Gammaproteobacteria > Pseudomonadales > Pseudomonadaceae > Pseudomonas > Pseudomonas sp. BF-B-26. The sequence continues at coordinate 111,245 of NZ_JAHBDP010000033.1, forward strand.
ACGCCTCAAGCCTCGGGATCGTCAACCTCCTAGGCGACGTTCACGGCAGGCGAGTCTTTATGGGACTGATCGGCCCTGGCCTTCAAGGCTTGCCATTGTTCCAGGTCGATGGCGCCCTGCCCCAGCAAGTCGTCGGCCACTCGCAGCAGTTCGGCGTAATGGGCGTCGGGGGATTGTTGCCAGTAGGCCTTGTCTTCGAACAGGCGCTGCCACGAGGCAAGGTCAGGTGGTTTGAGGTCTTCACTCATGGCGGTCTCCGGTGAACGGACTTCTAGAATTAGGAGGCCATCGCTCTGCCGAGAGTTCCGACTCAATACCCGGTCATTTCCAGATACCCCTGCCCACCCTGGCTGCCGCTCAATTGCACCGGGCCTTCCCAATAGGGAATGCGCAAAGCCATCCACGCATTGGGGTTGAGCGCGCTGATCGTGATGTCGAGGTGTTTGTCGGGGATTTTGATCGACCAGCGTATCGGCATCGAACGCCCGGCGACTTTGGCGGTGTCTTGCGGTGTGAGGCTGATGTCGGCGGCGTGCAGTCGCTGCGTCTGGCCCTGAGCGTCGATCCAGGTGCCGGTGAGGTAAGGCGCGCCGTCCTTCTGCCGCATACGGTAGAGCATCACCTGCTCGCCGCTGTCCAGATGCAGGGAAAACCAGTCCCAGCCCGTCTGGTTGGCGGTCAGGGGCTGGCTGCTCCATTCCCGGTCGAGCCAGGCCGGGCCGCTGACTTGATAGGTTTTGCCGTCGATTTCCAGCGTGCCGCGAGCCTGAAAAAACGGCTGGCTGTAGTAGTACGACGCCTGCCCTTGTTCGGATTTCTGACTGAAGCCTTTGTCGCCCTGAAGCACCAAAGGACGCGTGGAACTCAGCCGCAGTTGATAGCCAAAATGCTTGTCCCGGGCGCTGAGTTGAAGATCCGCCATAGGCTCGGAACCCTGACTGCTGAAACGCCAATCATCGATCCACGCGTTGAACGGCGCCAGGCTCACACCAGCCTGACCAACGCCGCCACGGGCGTAACGTTCGGCGGCGTGATGCACTGTCGCCGACGTCACGGCCGCATGGCCAAGCCAGATAATTTGACTACCCCAACCGGCCACTTCGGGCGTCGCTTTCAAGGCGCTGCGAAACAGCGTCCACTGCGCGCCGAACTCGCGCCCCTGATCGTCCTTGAGGTTAGCGGTGACGTACCACCATTCGATCCGAAAACCGTCATGAGGACCGTGATCCGCCGGAAAGCTGAACACCCGACCGGGCACCACCGGCGTAAACACGGCGGCCTGATGCCCCAGCCCCGCGAAGCCTTTCTCAACGGGCGCCGAGTTATCGCAGCCGCTCAATAACGCCAATAGCAACACGCCGACCTTAATCTTCATGAGCAAACGTCCTCAGCAGATCCGCCGGTTGCGTGCGATATAGCGAATACAGCGGCCACGCCGACGCCAACAAAGTCGCCAACAGCGCCAGCCCCATCAACTGCAACAGCTGCAGCGGAAACACCCGCAGCGGCAAGCGCCATCCGAAGGCCTGAACGTTGATCACCGTGTCCAGGCACCACGCCAACGCGATCCCCAATGGCAACGCCAGCACCAGGGTCAGCACCGCCAGCAACCAGGTCTGGCCAAGATTGAGCAGCATCAGTTGCCGGCGAGTCACGCCGAGCGCCCACAGGGGGGCAAGTTGCCCGAAGCGACTCTGGCTTTGGGTCAACAGGCTGATGAACAGCGCCACGCCCGCCACGCAGAGGGTCAGGCTGTTGAGTGCGGCGGTCGCGGCAAAGGTGCGTTCGAACACTTGCGTGGACCAACCCTTGAGCCGGGCCTGGTCGACGATTCGGCTATCCTCCAGCGTAAAGCGGGTTTGCAGCGCGGTCAGGAAAGCGGGGATCAACGTCGGATCGATGCGCAGGTTGAAACGGCTCGGTGTCAGCTGCGGCCAGCCGCGCAGCAGATGCTTGACGTTGACCAGAATGTGGCCTTTTGGATTGCCGTAATCAGCGTAGATGCCGACGATCCGTGGCGACCATGCGCCGTTCGGAGTGGGAATCGTCAAGTGATCGCCAAGGCGCACCTTCAGCCGACGGGCGAGTTGCTCACTGAGCATCAGTGCGTCGTCCTTGGCCAGTCGGTCCCAAGGGTTGTCGCCCAAGGCTTCCAGCAGCGGCCAATGCTGGCGATACGTCGGGTGATCGATCACGCCGAAGACGTCCGCCGGCCAGCCTTGCAACTGGATCGATACTTGCCAGCTGGGCAGCACCGCCGTGAGTTCGGGTTGCTGCTTGAGCCAGGTTTGCAGTTCTCTGGCCTGGGCCGGATTTTGCGGATTAACGTACAGTTCGGCGGTCAGGCGTTGTTCGAGCCAATCGCTGAAGGTCTGACGAAAACCGGCCGTCATGCTCCCCGCTCCAATGTTCGCCGCCAGTGCCAACAACAGCGCCATCAGCGCCAGGCTCAGTGCCGGCAGTTGCTGACGGCAGTCGGCGAGAAACCATTGGCCGAGTACCGAGCGACTGCGATGCAGCACCCGGTTCAACACCCAGTTAAGCACCACGGGCAACGCCAGCGCAGCGCCGATCAACAGCGCCGCCATCAGCACAAAGCCGCTGCTCAGGCTGTCGCCAAAGATCAAGGCCAGCACTGCGATCACCGCGGCGATCACGGCAACCCAACCCTGACGCCGCAACCAGCGCGCGTGAGCCTGATGCCAGGCCTGCGGATCGGCCAAGGCCAGTAAAGGCAGGCGCGCAGCCCGCAACAAACTGTTGGCCCCCGCCAACAACGCGCCCAACAGACTCAGGCCGACGCCGCTGAGCCACCACCACGGACTGAGGCTCAACTGCCCCGCCACTTCGGCGCCGTACAACCCGCGCAGACTCGCGGCGACGTCCGGCAACAGCACGCTGGCCAGCAGGTAGCCGCTGGCGACGCCGACCAATCCGCCGATCAATGCCAACCCACCCAATTCAACCGCCAGACCGGCAATCAGCAACCGTGCACTGACGCCGCAGGCACGCAGGGTTCTGAGCAAGCCACGGCGTTGTTCCAGCGCCAGGCCGATCGCGGCGTGGACGATGAACAGGCCGACCACGAATGACAGAAACCCCAGCGCATCGAGGTTCAGGTGAAAGCTTTCGGTGAGGCGCGACAAATTGTTCTCTTCGCCACTGGTCTTGAGCTGCAGCTGTCCTTTGAATTGATCAGGCAGGGTCGCGGTGAAATCCTTCGGCAGCAGCAGGCGTGACAGCTGATCCGGCAAGCCGAGAATCTGCTGGGCGAAGCCAATGTCCACTAACAACACACCGGGGGCCATATCGGGTTGGGCATGCAGCGGCGGCAAGGCCTGACCACTCAATGTCAGCGGGCGTTCGCCCTCGTGCAGACCCAGAGTCTGCAACGTCTGCGGCGAAATCCAGGTACTGCCCGGCGGGCTGAAAAACTCGACAACCTGCTCAATCGGCAACGCCTGCCCAGCCACGGAAGAACCGGCTGGCAGCGACACCGGCTCGATGCCCATCAACTGCAAGCGCTGGTCGTCATGCCCCTTGAGCGTCACCCGACCTTGCAGGACCGGCGACACCGGCCAACCCGCACGGCGCAGGTCGACAAACACTTGCTGGGAGAAGGTCGCGCCGCTGGGTGCACTGAGGCTGGCCTGGGGTTCGCCGCCAATCAACTGACTGGCCCGGGCATAGCTTTCGCGCGCCTGGCTGTTCAGCGCCTGCACGCCGGTCAGCAGGCTGGTGGCGAGCCAAAGCCCGGTCAGCACACTGAAAAATTGCACCGGGTGTTGCCGCCAATGACTGAGCAGCGCCCGCAGCGTTTCGCGAAAGACCCGCACTTCAGCGCTCGTCCGCGCCAGCCAGACGACCACCGTGGAGCACCACTTTTTCGGCCAGCCGCGCGGCAACCCGTGAGCTATGGGTGACCATCAACAAGGTGGTAGGACTGTCGTCGAGCAACTCCAGCAACAACTTCAAGACTTCATCGCTGGTGGCTTCATCGAGGCTGCCGGTGGGTTCGTCGGCCAGCAGCAGTTTCGGCTGCGACGCCAGGGCACGGCCCAGCGCGACCCGTTGCTGCTGGCCACCGGACAGCTGTTCCGGATAACGCTGCAGCAAATCAGCCAAGCCCAGACGTTGCACCAGATGCGCCTGCCAGCGCGAATCATGGCGCCCCGCCAGTCGTGCCTGGAACGCCAGATTGTCCTCCACTCGCAAACTGCCGATCAGGTTGAACTGCTGAAACACCAGGCCGATTTCGGTCCGCCGCCAGTTCGCCAGTTGCCCTTCGTTCATCTGCTCCAGCCGATGTTCGCCGCTGCGGATGCTGCCGCGATCGACCTTGTCGAGCCCGGCAATCAGGTGCAGCAAAGTGCTTTTGCCACTGCCCGACTCCCCCATCAACGCCAGACTGCTGCCGGGTTTCAAGGTGAGGTCGACACCTTGCAGAACCGCTAATGGGCCCTGGGGAGTGGCGTAGCTTTTGAAGACGCCTTGGACCGAAAGCATGGGGAAAACCGTTCGATGTGCGTGGAGCAAGGATAGCGGACGGCAGCGACACCGCGAATAGACCCGCTCGGATACCCCATAGCCCACACACTTCAAGGAAAAAACATACACAACGAAGGAATTGCCTGACTGCTCATTCGTATCCAGATGGATACATTTGAGTAATGAATTTTGGCAAAGGAGGTTTAAACATGAGCCAGACTTTGACTACTTTCGATATGGCGGCTCTGCTGGACAGTGACGAAGCCATCAGCGAGTACCTTTCGCAAGTGCTCGCAGACGGCGACAACGAAGAGTTTCTTCGCGCTATCGGCTACGTGGTAAAAGCGCGTGGAATGACACAGATAGCCAAGGATTCGGGTATGGGCCGCGAAAGCCTGTACAAGGCCTTCGCACCAGGAGCAAAACCACGTTTCGATACGGTTTTAAAGGTCATTCACGCCCTTGGCATTGATCTCTGCGCGCAGCCGGGTCATTCGGTCAATCACTCAACGCTCTAAGAGACTCTTCTGCTTAGACTCTTTCTTCAGCGCAACCAACGTAAAACACAACGGCAGCTGCACCGTCTGCTGCTCATACCGATCATAGAGTTCCTCGCGATTGGAATGCGGGTACTCCTTGAAGTGGCTGATCTGCAATCCCGCCTCGATGGCGCCGGTGAAGATGGCGCCCAGGGTGTGGACGAACCAGTAGGACGTCGAGGCCTGCTGTTCGATCTTGCCTTCGTAGACGATCGGCTGGTCCTGCACAAAAGGTTCGCTGCGAAAGTACGAGCTGTCCGGCCGATACGGATCGGTGGACTCGGGGTCGAACATTTCCAGGAAGGGGTGGGTTTCGTACACCACCAGGCTGCCGCCGGGCTTGAGGGTTTGTGCGACATGGCGGAAGAATTCAGCGATGTCCGGCATCCAGTTCAACACGCCGATGGTGATCAGGGCCACGTCGAAACGTCCATGAAGTTCTGTCGGCAAGTGATGGATGTCTGCCTCGATGAACTCAGGCGCATGGGGCGAGCGTGACGCCAGTTCCCGCGCCTGATCGAGGAACGCCTCGGACTGGTCGACGCCTGTGACGCTGCGGGCACCCAGCGCAAACAACGACAGGCTTTCGCGGCCGTTGTTGCAGCCCAGTTGCACCACGTCTTTGCCGTCGACACCGACCTGTTCCAGTAACCCTCGGAGGGTGTCGTCCAAGCAGCAAAAATCACTACAACCAACCGCCGTCAAACGGGCCTGCCATTCGGGGGTGTCCTTGTGGTGTCGGGCGGAGTCATTCCAGGCATCGCGGTTGCTGGCGATGGCTTTTTCTTTTGTCGGCATTTCCATTGCGCGCTCCAGACTGAGGTCTTTCATTAATTGCGTGCTGACACTATAACCAACCGCGCTACAACCCACCCTCAGTCTGATCCAGCCGTTCACGCAAAAACTCGATCAACGCCTGCACCGGTCGCGATGCTTGACGGTGCTGCGGATAGACCGCCGACAACGTCAGCGGCTCGGAACGAAATGCTTCCAGCACCGGCACCAGCCTGCCGTCCTTCAACGCCGAACCCACAATGAAAGTCGGCAAGTAAGTAATCCCCATGCCGGCGATCGCCGCGTCCCTGAGCAGTTCACCATTGTTCACCCGCATCCGCCCGGTGACATTGACCACCAACGGCTTGCCCTGCCCTTCGAAACGCCATTGCACCTGACGACCATGGCCGTAAGGCAGGCAGTCATGCGCGTGCAAGTCTTCGGGTTTGAGCGGCGTGCCGCGCTCGGCCAGGTAAGCCGGGCTGGCGCAGTACACCCGCTGGATGGAGCCGATGCGTCGGGCGATCAGCGTCGAATCCTCCAGAACGCCGATGCGCAGCGCCAGGTCATAACCCTCACTGAGCAAATCCACCGGTCGATCACTGAGATCGACCTCCACCGTGACATCGCGATAACGCTGCAAAAACACCGGCAGCAAACAGCCCAAACGCACCACTGCAAACGACAATGGCGCGCTTATGCGAATAGTGCCGCGGGGCTCAGTGGTCTGACCGGCGATGCCCTGCTCTACTTGCTCGACTTCGCCCAGCAGACGCAAGGCTGACTCGTAATAACTCTGCCCCAGTGGTGTCACGTCCAGTCGCCGAGTGGAGCGATTAAGCAGCCGCACACCCAGACGCTCTTCGAGTTGCATCAACCGCCGGCTGACGAACTGCTTGGACAGGCCCAATTGATCGGCCGCCGCGGTGAAGCTGCCGGAGTCCATGACCTGGCAAAAAATACGCATATCTTCGAACGGGTTCATTGTCACGCTCTGATTGACAGTCAGACACTGTATAGCCGCTTTTTGTCTCAAACGAAAATGCCCGCACATTGGCGGGCATTTTTCATTGTGGCGGGACTTACTTCGACGTCAGCACCGAGTAGCTGTTCATCAAATTGCGGTAGTTCGGAATGCGCGGCGACAGCAGGTTCGCCAGGCCTTCCATGTCGTTGCGCCAGTCGCCCTGCAGCTCGCAGGCCACCGAGAACCAGTTCACCAGTTGAGCACCGGCCGCCGCCATGCGCGCCCAGGCCGCTTGTTGCACGGTTTCGTTGAAGGTACCCGAGGCGTCGGTCACGACGAACACTTCAAACCCTTCAGCCAACGCCGACAGCGTCGGGAACGTCACGCAAACGTCGGTGACGACACCGGCGATGATCAGTTGCTTGCGGCCAGTGGCTTTAACGGCCTTGACGAAATCTTCGTTGTCCCACGCGTTGATCTGGCCTGGACGCGGGATGTACGGCGCGTCCGGGAACTGCTCTTTCAACTCGGGAACCATCGGGCCGTTCGGACCGTTTTCGAAGCTGGTGGTCAGGATGGTCGGCAGCTTGAAGAACTTGGCCACATCGCCCAGTGCCAGTACGTTGTTCTTGAATTCGTTCGGCGAGAAATCCTGGACCAGCGAGATCAGGCCCGTCTGGTGGTCGACCAACAGGACAACGGCGTCATCTTTGTTCAGGCGTTTGTACGGAACGTTGCTCATGTGAAACTCCTCGTTGGATGGGTGTTACATGCGGCGCCGACGTGCAGGGCCGGCGCTTTTCTGCGATCGTCAGAACGCGAAGCACGAGCAGCCGAACGCGCCCCAGAAACCCGCGAAATCGCTGACCGGCGCATTCGACAAACGCGCCTTTTCATGGCTATGGGAATGCACGCCGCACGGCCCGCTGCAATGGTGAACCTGCGCTTGCATCGGCGAGGTCGGACGCCAGTGCCCCGGCACTTTCACCACCGGCGACCAGTCCGGCAGCACCGGCACGCTGGCCGGTCCGAGTTTTTCAAAGTCACCGGCGGCGTACACCACCTTGCCGCCGACCACGGTCAACACCGACTCGATCCACTTGATCGCTTCTTCGTCGACGCTGAAAAAATCCGCGCTCAGGGCCGCGACGTCAGCCAGTTGGCCGACTTTGATCATGCCTTTCTTGCCCTGCTCGGAAGAGAACCAGGCGCTGCCGTGGGTGAACAGCTCCAGTGCGGTTTGACGAGACAAGCCCTCGGCATGCAATTCCAGGCCACCGACCGTACGGCCGCTGACCATCCAGTACAGCGAAGTCCAGGGGTTGTAGCTGGACACTCGCGTGGCATCGGTGCCGGCGCCGACCGGTACACCTTCGGCCAGCATGCGTTTGATCGGCGGGGTCGCTTCGGCGGCTTTGGCGCCGTAACGCTCGACGAAATATTCGCCTTGGAACGCCATGCGGTCCTGGATCGCGATGCCGCCACCCAGCGCCCTCACCCGCTCAATGTTCTGCGGGGTGATGGTTTCGGCATGGTCGAAAAACCATGGCAAACCGTTGAACGGAATGTCGCGGTTAACCTTCTCGAACACGTCGAGCATGCGGCTGATGGATTCGTTGTACGTGGCGTGCAAACGGAACGGCCAGCGCTGCTCGACCAAGTGGCGCACCACCGGCTCCAGCTCGTCTTCCATGGTTTGTGGCAGGTCCGGACGCGGTTCGAGGAAGTCCTCGAAATCCGCCGCTGAAAACACCAGCATTTCCCCGGCGCCGTTGTGCCGCAGGTAATCGTCGCCCTGATGCAGGGTCACGCTGCTGGTCCAATTCTTGAAATCGGTCAGCTCTTCCTTGGGCTTCTGGGTGAACAGGTTGTAGGCGATGCGAACAGTCAACTGCTGGTCCTTGGCCAACTGCTCGATCACCTGATAATCGTCCGGATAATTCTGGAAACCGCCGCCGGCATCGATGGCGCTGGTCAGGCCGAGACGGTTGAGTTCGCGCATGAATTGACGGGTCGAGTTGACCTGATATTCCAGCGGCAACTTCGGCCCCTTCGCCAGGGTCGAGTAGAGAATCATCGCGTTAGGACGGGCGACCAGCATGCCGGTCGGTTCACCGTTGGCATCGCGGACAATCTCGCCACCCGGCGGGTTCGGCGTGTTGCGGGTGTAACCGGCCACGCGCAACGCGGCACGGTTGAGCAAGGCGCGGTCGTACAAATGCAGGACAAATACCGGTGTATCCGGCGCGGCCTGATTGAGTTCTTCGAGGGTCGGCATGCGCTTTTCAGCGAACTGGAATTCGTTCCAGCCGCCGACCACGCGCACCCATTGCGGCGTGGGTGTGCGGTCGGCCTGATCCTTGAGCATGCGCAGGGCATCGGCCAGCGACGGCACCCCTTCCCAGCGCAATTCGAGGTTGTAGTTCAGACCGCCACGGATCAGGTGCAAGTGCGAGTCGTTGAGGCCGGGAATGACGCAGCGACCCTTGAGATCGATGACCTGCGTACCCGAACCGCGCAGGGCCATGGCTTCGGCGTCGGTGCCGACCGCGACGAAACGACCATTGCTAATCGCTACGGCGCTGGCGCGTGGGTTTTCACGGTCAACCGTATGAAATTGGCCATTAAACAAAATCAGATCGGCGTTCATCACTTTTCCTTGGGCTGAGTGGAAGAGGACAGCCAGGGGGCGAACAATCGCGTCGCCATTGGCATGAACAGGTACACCACCGACACGACGATGGTCAGCGTGATCAGGAACGTCGCGACCACGTAATTGGACAGGAAGGTATTGAGCTGCAGCAGCGGGCCCCAGATCAGCGGCACCAGCAAGGTGTGCGGCAAAATCACCAACAACGTCACCACGGCCTGCTTCCATCGCGGCGGTGGTGGCGAAGCGGCGTCGGCTTGCGGCGCGAACCAGAATTCGTTGACCGGATTGACCTCGGTCTGGTCGCCGTCAGCGAGCATCGGTGTGGCTTCGTTGACCAGTTCCAGCCGTTGCGGTGAATCGAGCCAGCGCTGCATCGATTCGGTGGTGCAAAAGCGCAGCACGCAGGTGTACAGGTCAAGTCCGGCGCTCTTGCCGCGAATCACATCGACGCCCAAGTGCCCTTCCTGCTGCCCGGCAATACTGACAATGTTGCGCAACCAGGCTTCGTAGGGCACTTCAAAACCCGCCTTGATCCTGTGCTTGATGACCAGGGTCACGACTTCCTCGAAACGATTGGATTCAGGCATAACGCAAAGCTCCGGCGAATCGGACATTGAGCGCCAGCCGTCCCGGCCCGGCGATAAGAACGCTAGTGAACAGAATCAACAGCAGCCAACCGAACTGCCCTTCATCAAGACTCCATTGCGCATGCACCACCAGCAGCGCGATCAGCAACACCGCCAAAATCGGCAGACACGCCAGACGCACCAGCACCCCGGCGATGATCAGCAACGGGCACAGCACCTCGGCAAAAATCGCCAGCATCAGCGTGGCGTTCGCGCCCAAGTGGAAAGGGTCTTCGATGACTTGCAGTTGAGCGTTGTAGTTAAGCAGTTTCGGCAAACCGTGCACCCACAGCAGAAACAAACCACCGCTGACCCGCAAAAACAGCAGTCCGAGATCCTGGGCCCGCTCATCCCATCGCGACGTATTCATGGGCTACCTGCACGAATGAAAAACCACCGGCGCTCATGCGCCGGGACTTGGTTTGATAGTGCCGGTCTGAGGTCGGGAAAAATTGGATGTGTGTGCTCTTTTTGTGGATGAGCCCGGCGGTACGATCCACCGCAGATCCCTTGTGTGCGAGCCTGTTCGCGATAGCGGTGGGCCAGGCAAAATCAATGCTCGATGACACATCGCCTTCGCGAGCGGACTCCCACAGTTGGACAGGGGACATCAGGATATAAACAGGTCGGCTGTCAGGCCGCCTTCGCGAGCAAGCCCGCTCCCACAATGGAGCGGCGTACGCCTTTCGCTTCTCACCACTCATCAGGCCGAGCGTTAGCTCGCCTGCAGCTTTTGATCTTGATCTACCCGCCCCTTCGGAAGGCTGAGTGGAGGTGTTCATCTGGGGGATAGGCGCGCAGCGCCGTTCGACGAAGTCGAACACATCGAGAGGAGGTCGAAGCGAAGCCGACCGGAGGCGATGCCCCCAGATGAATACCGGAACGAAGGAACGCCGAGCCTAGGCGAGGGGCCGGACGCTTGGGGCGAGCCTTTTTGGGTACTTTTTTGGCGTTTGAAAAAAGTGCCTCGCCGTAAGGGCGAAACCGCCAGCCGCCGTTACCGCAGAAATGGATATGTACACCTCAAAGAAATAGGTCGGCCCGGAGGCCGCCACGGTCAAGCCGAAATCGACAAAGGCCTGGACATGAACTCACTGATCCGCGACCGCAACCACCGCTCCGCCGGATCGTTGTCATGCACCCCACTCCAGGCCATCGAAAGTTGCGCCGCTTCAATCGGAAACGGCGGGTCTTCGGCCCGCAACGCACAACCCTCGACCAACGCACACGCTGCGTAATCCGGCACGGTGGCGATCATCTCGGTCCCGGCCAGCAACGCCCGCAACCCACTGAACTGCGGAACGCCCAACACCACCCGACGACTGCGTCCGATCTTCGCGAGATCAAGATCAATGTTGCCGCTCAAATCCCCCGAAAACGACACCATCGCATGCGGTCGTTCACAGTATTCATCCAGCGACAGCGTCCCCGGTCGTTTGTCCCCACGCAGCACCTTGCATGGAATATCCCGCAACGTCTTGCGCTTGGCATTGGCCGGCAGGTCCGTGGTGTAACTCACTCCCACTGAAATCTCCCCAGACGCCAGCAACGCCGGCATCAGCAGATAATTCGCCCGCCGCACGACCACAATGATCCCTGGCGCCTCTTCCCGGAGCTGGCTCAACAAGGGCGGAAACAAGCCAAACTCGGCGTCGTCCGACAGCCCAATGCGAAACACATCGCAGCTTGTAGCGGGATCGAATTCTTTAGCTCGGCTCACGGCCCCGGAAATCACATCCATCGCCGGTTGCAGCTCCTTGAGAATCGCCAGTGCCCGCCCTGTCGGCTCCATCCCGCGGCCGTTGCGCAACAGCAGCGGATCGTCGAACAGATCCCGTAACCGTCCCAGCGCGGCACTCACCGCCGGCTGCCCCATGAACAGTTTTTCAGCCACACGGGTGAGGTTCTTTTCGAACATCAACGCTTCGAAAATCACTAACAGGTTCATGTCGACGCGGCGCAGATCGTTACGGTTCACAGGCAGATTCCCCTTGTGTGTTCAGCCAGGCACTTAGCGTTGGAATTTACTCGATCAGCGGTACGTTGGCCGCACGTTTGTAAGGACCGTACTCCACCGGTACCCATTGGAAATGCTTGCCCTCTGCCGCGATATGGCCGATGCCGGGAAACGGCAAATGCGCCGCTGTTACCCAGATTTTGCTCGCCGCCGCATCACTGAAAACCCTGGCGCGGCTCTTGATCGCTTGCTGACTGTTGACGTCAAAGCCGATCGACACTTCAGGGTGTTCGAACTGCACCGCCAGGTTATGCACCAGATCCCCCATGAACAGAATGCTCTGACCCTGCGAGGTGAAGCGGTACGTGGTGCTGCCCGGCGTATGGCCGGTCTCGATAACCGCCTCCACACCCGGTACGGGCGACTGACCGGCATCGAACGTCTTGAAGCGACCTGCCGCGACGTAGGCCGCGGTCGAATCCTGGGCGATTTTGAAATACGGCTTGGCACCCTCGGGCGCCTTGCCGAAGGCTTGAGGATCGAGCCAGTAGTCAGCTTCTGCCTTTGCCGCGTAAACAGTGGCGTTGGCGAAAACCGGTTTCTGCTGGCCGTCGACCAGTCCGCAGACATGGTCCAAATGCAGGTGGGTCAACAAAACCGTATCGACCTGCGCCGGCTCATAACCGGCGGCTTTCATATTGTCTGACAGCATCCCGGCGGTAGCACCAATGCACTGGCCGGCACCGGTATCGACGAGGATCAATTGCTTGCCAGTGTTGATCAAAAAGGCATTGAACGCGGTTTGTACGCCCGGCGTTTCAATCGAACGGCGAGCCAGCAGCGCGCGGATCTGACTTTGAGTCAGGCCTTTGAGCAGTTTGGGCGCCAGATCGTTGTAGCCATCGAACAACGCCGTCACCTCGTAATCGCCCACCGCCAACCGGTAATAACCCGGCACTTGCGCGCCGACTTGCGCCGGTGCCTGAGCCGAAGAAATGCCGGACGCCAGCGCTGCCGCGAGCCCCAGCGCGCAAACCAGAGAATGTTGCATGCCACCACCTTGGTCGAGTCAGAAGAGCGGCCACGCACAACGCCGCCAGATAACGTCGATTTTGCACGGCTGGCACCCGCAGAAATTGCAGCAATGTGCTGAGTTAGCGCTGTTGGTTACCAACCGCACATCGACGGAATTAACAACGTTTAACTCGCCTGCCAGAGCCCTGCGACCAAAAATGAAGCTCACCGACAAGGACATCTGTCATGGCTCATTCTCAGCAAAACGTCGCCCGCGAGACGACCACTGAAACGCGAAAGAAAACGACCGGCGGCCTGACTCCGTGGCGCGAAAGCCTGGTCAAGCAACTGATCCTCGAGCGCCTTGGTGAGACCGTTGAAGTGACCGAACTGGCCCGCGCCTGCGCCCTTTCGCGCAGCCATTTCTCTCGCGCGTTCAAGTGCAGCACCGGGCTCTCGCCTCAGGACTGGATTCGCAACCAGCGCATCGCCCGCGCCAAGCAATTGATCCAGAGCACTGACCTGACGCTGACGCAAATCAGTCTCGAATGCGGCTTCTGCGATCAGGCGCATTTCTGCCACATCTTCACTCGCAATGAAGGCATCACTCCATTTGCATGGCGTTGCCGCACCGTGCGCTCCCCGGCCCAC